>CAYYCF010000066.1:0-10665 GCA_964470235.1 uncultured Anaerolineales bacterium
CAATCCATTCTTTCAACACGCTCAGTTCCACTTCGCTCAACTGGCCAGGGTGCTTCTTGCTCTGCTTGATGACGATCAGGCTGTCCTCCGGATCGCCTGGCAGGATCACCGCGCCGTTTTTGCTGCCCTTCATCGCGCTCTGATAGGTCGAGAAATCCAATCCGGCGATGCCGCCGTGACAATCACCGCACTTCTGCTGCAGCACGAGCGCAAGGTTGCCTGCCCACAACGGCTGCAGAGCAATGCTCGTCGGCGTGGGGCGCGCGGTCGGCAGGGGAGTCGGCGTGAGCGGCGCGAAGGCGGCAATCTGTTCGCCGCGAGGCGCGGTGCCAACGGCGGTCTTTTCAAACGTGACGAATTCATACAACCCGAAGAGGAGCAGGGCCGCCACCACGGTCGCCGCAGGATAATATCGCCGTTCTTGCGCTTTGATGCCGACCGGGTCCAGTGGCGGTCCGGCCGTCCCGGCTTTGATGTCGGCCAGTTCGAGCGGATGCTCTTCGATCATTTCGCGCTCGGTGAGAGTCCCGACCCACATGCTCTTGTTGAACTGGCGAAGGTGAACGTGATACATGTGCCACACGATGATCGCCAAGACGGCCAGCAGGGCTTCGCCGCCGTGCGCGGCTTTGGCCGCCGGGATGAATTGACCCGGCAGAAAATTCGTGGTGGCAATGGGATTCCACATCATGAAGCCGGTGATGATCATCACCACCGTCCCCCACACCACCGCCCAGTATTCCGCTTTCTCGCCGAAGGTGTAGCGTCCGCCCTGCGGCTCTTCTTTGCGAAGTCCGAGGTTGTGGAGGAACGCTTCGAGCGCATCTTGCCCATCGCGCAAGGTCGGCAGCATGGTCAAGCGCACGCGGCGCACCATCACACGATAGCCGACACTGACGAGATGATAGACCGTTTCCATCATCAGCACGATGGCGGCGATGTGATGAATCTGGCGCGTAAGTTCAATGCCGCCCATCAGGCCGATCATGGCCTGCGCCCAACCGGCCTCCGCGTATTTTTGCGGCAGGCCGGTGACGGCCAGCGTGGTAAACGACGCCAGCAGCAGAACGTGCTCGACGCGGTGGGCGAAAGTGAAGCGCCGATAAGTTTGCGCGCTCATTTCGCCCCTCCCTTGGCCCGCCGGGTAATTCGGCGTCCGGCGTCTACCGCCACGAACAAGGCCATGCCGCCGATCACGGTGGGTATAAAAATCTTGTAAAACAACTGCACGTAGTACACCAACGGATAGTGATCGGGCGAGGGCGCGTAATGGCTGAGCCAGGCGTCGGGGAAATTGGCCGCCGCGTCGGAGTGACACTTCTGGCACGTCGCCAGCAGGTTTTGTTTGATCACGGTAGACCCGGCGTCGGTGACGGCTTTGATGTTATGGATGCCGTGGCAATCAATGCACAGCGGTTTATTCGGTAGTTGATCAGGCGATTGCTGTTCGAAGAGGGTGACGGTGGTGCCGTGAAAATCGGCGACGTAGGTGTCGAGCACGTCGGTGTTGATTCCGTACTTCGACATGCGCCCTTTGTTGGTGTGGCAGCCGGCGCACAACTGCGGCGAGTTGACTAGGAATTCATTGGTGCGCGGATCGGCGATGGTATGCACGCCGTGACAGTCGGTGCAAACCGGCACGTCGGGGTTGTCTTCGTTGATGAGCTGATTGCCGTGCACACTTTCGCGATATTCCTGCGCGATGCCGCTGTGGCAGCGACCACAGGTTGCGGCGATCCTGGATCGCGGCCGGGCCGGGGGTTGGGTGTAGTGGGGTTGTGGCAATCGGCGCAGGCGGCCGCGTTGGAGGCGTTGACCCCGCCGCCGTCACGGATTTTCTGATGGATGCTGTCCATATTCTTGGCGGCCTGATCGGAATGGCACCGGCGGCACGTTTGCGAAAAATTGACGGTGACGTCTCGCAGATTATTCTCGGTGAGCGGCTCGTGCGGGTAGGCGGTGATCGTAGCGTGGCAGTCGGCGCACGTCACTCCGGCTTCGCCGTGCAGCGCGGAGGCAAACGCCTCGCCGTCAATCGTGATGTATAACGGCTCGCCGCTGCGCAAGGTCATGGTTTGATCGGGCGCGGCGTGGCACGCCAGGCACTCTTCAGCGGTGAGCGGCGCGGGAGTGGCCGCCTGCGCCGGAGACGCGGCTTGCGCCGGGCGGGACGCCGTCAGGCCGATCACCACGATCAACCCGCTTGCTCCCGCCAATCCCCATCGTATGAGCGACTTCCTCATGCAGCGAATTCTCCAAATTCCATAGTCGTTAGGACTCTATTTCAACGGCCTCACTACCGGCAACTGTCACGCCATAAGGTGATGTATGTCGTCCAGATTGCTTGGCGGCATATACTATGTTTGCATAGGGCAGATGCACTATGCGTGTTCCATCATAACTAGCAGGTATAATCCGATTAAGTGGGGAATGTCACAAACGGGCGGGTATAGAGGTCATCTTCAATTAAAAATTAGATCGTCATTTCTGTCATTCGTGTCGAGTGACTATTATTACTTGCCGGGAGCGAACGGAAACGAATAATGAGCCTATCTATGACCCGAATTCTTTTGTTACTCGCCTGTATGACCCTCTGGGTGCCGCCCCTTCCGGCGCGCGCGCAAGCAACGCCGACTTTGGCCGAATTGGAAATTGACTTCTGGCCGGAATACGATCAGCCCGCCATGCTGGTGATCTATCGCGGCACGTTGGCCGCCGACGCGCCCCTGCCCGCCTCGCTCACCTTTGCCATTCCCGCCAAATACGAGCCGCCGCTTGCGGTAGCGTTCACGGACGCTCAAGGCCAATTACTCAATCTCGATTACACTGCGACGACTGCGGGTGGCCGGACGTTAATTGCCTTCGACGCGCCAACAAGAAAATTTCAGTTCGAGTATTACGACACCAGTCTCGACCTGAGTGCGCCAACACGGCGCTACGCATTCAGCGGCGCGGTGACGTATCCCGCGCAGACGCTCCTTCTAAAAGTGCAACAACCAACGGGGGCAAGCCAGCTCACGGCGCAGCCGGCGCTGGACCAGCAAGCGCTGGCCGAGGACGGCTTGATGTACTTCAGCGGCGCGCGAGCGAATCTCGCCGCGAACGAGGTTATCTCTTTGGAATTGAGCTACACCAAAAACGACGACACGCTTTCGATCAACAACCCGCCGCCATTGGCGGCGACTCCCCAGCTTCCTTCTGCCGCGGCGCCGACACCGTTAGCCAACACGACGACCTTGATCGCAGTAGCCGCGGCCATCGTCGGCGTTTTGTTGGTCGGCGGCGGCGTGGCCCTGTTTATCCGCACCCAAAGCGAGCAAACCGAATCGGCGGGTGACGCGCCAGACGCGCGCCGCCGGAGGAAGCGTCCCCGCAGAATCGCGCCGACTCCCCCGGCCTCTACACCGACAGACACGGGTCAAGGGCAAGCCGCGCGTGCCGCATTCTGCCACGAGTGCGGCCAACCGGTGCGACCGGAAGATCATTTCTGCCGCAACTGCGGGACGAAGTTGAGGCGTTGAACGCGATTGAAAACCTCCTGAGGGTTCAGAGCCTTCGGGAGGTTTTATTTTACGAACCCACCATCCCTACCCCTATATCTCTTGTTACATTTGTCACAAAGCAAAACGACATCCCTTACTAATCTGATGCTCATGATCCTAGTAAATTGAGGATGGGGTGTTTCCCCTATGCCGCTGTAGGGTGATTGCCCCATTCGTTATCTGCGCAATTCTTCCAAGGAGGTGATATTTAGCGTACACAATTCTTCGCCATAAATCGCCTGCGCAGAAAAGCGTCAGCTCGCGGCGTGAACAGGCGTAGACGCGCGAGCGAAGCTACGCACATTGTTATGAGAGGAGATGCTATGTTGCTACGCAAATTTTTCCTTCCTGCGGCTATCGCCATCTTCGTGGTGATCTTGGCCGCTTGCGCCGGCCCTGAAGGCGCGGCTGGTCCTGCCGGTCCTGCCGGCCCGCAAGGTTCCGAGGGCCCGGCTGGCCCGGCTGGCGAGGCCGCTCCAACCGGCGCGGAATACGTCGGCTCGGCCAAATGCGGCGAGTGCCACACTGCCACCTACGAAACTTTCATGAAATCGGGTCACCCCTACAAACTGAACAAAGTCGTGGATGGCACGCCGCCGGCCTATCCCTTCACTGAACTGACCGAACTGCCCGAGGGCTACACGTGGAACGATATTAGCTACGTAATCGGCGGGTACAACTGGAAGGCCCGCTTCATAGATATGAACGGCTATATCATCACCGACAAGCCCGGGGCGGTGATCAGCGATACGAACTACCTGAACCAGTGGAACTTTGGCAGCGACATCGTCGGCAAAGATGCTGGATGGGTCAAGTTTCACTCCGGCGAGGTGAAGTTGAAATACAACTGCGGCGCCTGCCACACTACCGGCTACAAGCCGGACGGGCATCAAGACGAGATGGAGGGCATCGTCGGCACGTGGGCAGAGCCGGGTATTCAGTGCGAGCGGTGTCACGGCCCGGGCAACCTGCACGCCGAGAATCCCTACGGCGTGGCGCTGGTCGTGGATCGCGATTCCGAGCTGTGCGGCGAGTGCCACCGCCGCGGCGATGTGACTTCGGTGAATGCCTCGAAGGGTTTCATCGAACACCACGAGCAGTACGAGGAGCTTTTCCAGAGCAAGCACATCACCCTCAGTTGCGTGACGTGCCACGACCCGCACAAGGGCGTCGTGCAACTCCGCCAGGCGGGCGAGCAAACTACTCGCACGCAATGCCAGAATTGCCACTTCAAGCAAGCTGAAAACCAGAAGTCGGAAGTGATGATGCAGGTGGTGGACTGCATTGACTGCCACATGCCGCGCATCGCCAAGAGCGCGTGGGGCAACGCCGACATGTTCACCGGCGACATCCGCGTGCACATGATGGCAATTGACCCGCTGCAAGTGGGTCAGTTCAGCGAGGACGGCAAGACCGCGCTCTCGCAGATCAGCCTCGACTTCGCCTGCAAGAGTTGTCACGTAGACGGCGGCACGGCGACGGTGAAGACCGACGAGGAACTGAAAGGGACTGCCGTTGACTATCACAAACCATAACGCGACCGACGAAACGTAGTTGCGAAATGGAACAGGCAACGGGCGCGCTCTTTTCAAGCGCGCCCGTTTTTTGATTCGGCAAGTTCAGCCATCTCTGCCCCTAAAAAGCGCCCTTCTTCAGGTCTTCAAGAGTGGTATTCGTAGCCTAATTCTCTTGTTACATCCATCACAAACAGTAGCGACGTTTTTTACTGAGCGGATACTCATATTTGAGTTAGATTTGCGTCAACGGTTGACGAACCGTGAGTTCGCCGTTCCGCCACCCACCCTGGGGAAACTGCGAACTACGTGTCAATACCATAACATGATCCGAAACAGGAGGGATTTGCCACTCAACTTGAATCAAAACAAATAGCTCATATGCGCCTATACCCGAAAAGTAAAATTGTAGGAAGGAGAATGTCAGAATGTCAAGAAAATTAGTTTTCGTTGGCGGTGCAGTAGTTGTGTTGTTGCTACTCGCCGCCTGCGGCACGACGACCGTTGAAGTCACCCGTGAAGTGCCGGTGACACAAATTGTCGAAGTGCCGGTGGAACCAGTAGTGGCAGTACCCTATCTATCGGACTGGCAAGGTTCCGCCCACGCCAACGCCAACTCCGAGCCTTTCCGCCACTGGGATACTGCAGATCCGGTGGAAGTCCCGACTAGCTGCGCCCGGTGTCATACACCGACCGGCTACTTGGACTACCTCGGCGCTGACGGCAGCGCGGTAGGCGTAGTGGACGCGGCCCAACCGCCAGCCCAGCAAGGCATCGTGTGCGAGACCTGCCACAATGCGGCCGCCACCGCCCTGACCGAGGTGACTTTCCCCTCGGGCAACGTCGTCACGAACCTCGGCCCGGAGGCGCGCTGTATGGTCTGCCATCAGGGACGCGAGTCCAAAGTTAGCGTCGACAAGCAGATCGCCGACTTCGCAGTCACCGATGTCGATGCCGTGGTCGCTCCGATCAAGGATGCAAATGGCAAAGACGTGAAATTCGGCTTCCGCAACATCCACTACTTCGCCGCTGGCGCTACCCTGTACGGCTCCGAAGCTCAAGGCGGTTATCAATACGATGGCAAGGTCTATGATCCGAAGTTCCGCCATGTCGACGGCGTGGACACCTGCCTCGGCTGCCACAACCAGCACACGCTCAAGATCAAGCTTGAGACGTGCCAGCAATGCCACGAGAACGTCACGACCGTTGAAGACCTGAAGAACAACCGCTTGAACGGCTCTCTGGAGGATTACAACGGCAACGGCGACGTCAAGGAAGGCATCTACTACGAGCTCAAGGGTCTGCAGGATATCCTGTACGGCTCGATCCAGGCGTATGCCAAAGAAGTTGCCGGCACCGGCATCGTCTACGATGGGACGGCCTACCCGTACTTCTTCGCCGACGCCGATGGCGATGGCAAGATCGACCAGGCGGACGGCAAGAACGTTGCTTACAGCACTTGGACGGCTCGCCTGCTGAAGGCGGCCTACAACTACCAGCTTTCCGTCAAGGACCCCGGTGACTTCGCGCACAACGCCAAGTACGTCATCGAGTTGCTCTACGACTCGATAGGGGACATGAACGGCAAGATCGCCAAGCCGGTTGACATGACGGCTCTGCGCCGCGATGACGCCGGGCACTTCGCCGGCAACACCGAGCCCTTCCGCCACTGGGACGCGGATGGCAAAGTTCCCGCCGGCTGCGCCAAGTGCCACAGCGCCACCGGCTTGCCGCAGTTCCTCGCCAACAACGGCACCACTTTCATCACCTCCTCTGGCAGTCTCGGGATCACGGGCATCGTTGCGAATCCTCTTAGCAACGGCTTCATGTGCACGACCTGCCACGACTCGGCCAACTGGCCGAACCGCTACGGCGTCACTACAGTTCCGTTCCCCAGCGGCGCCAAGCTCACCTTCAGCACCGAGAAGGATGCCAAAGGCAACCTGATCCCGGTTGATGCCAACCTGTGCATCGAGTGCCACCAGGGCCGAGAGTCGACCGTCAGCGTGAATGCGGCGGTCAAGGGCCTCAAGCCCGACGAAGTGGGCGAGAAACTCGGCTTCAAGAACATCCACTACTTCGCGGCCGGGGCTACCCTGTTTGGCGATGCGGCCAAGGGCGCCTACCAGTTCGCCGACCAGACCTACGTAGGGCAGAACGTGGAGCACCCGCTCAACCAGTGCACACAGTGCCACGAAGTGCACGCCCTGAACGTGAAGGTTGAGCTGTGCCAGGGCTGCCACACCAATGTCAAAGGACCCGAAGACCTCCACAGTATCCGCATGGACCCGACGGATTACGACGGTGATGGCAACACCACCGAAGGAATCCACGAAGAACTCTCGACCATGCGCGACAAGCTGTACGAGGTCGTCCAGGCCTATGCCGAGAAGCAGGGCACACCGATCGTCTACAACCCGAATGCCTATCCATACTTCTTCGTGGACAAGGACAAGGACGGCAAGCCCGATAAGAACGACAAAGGCGCGAACATCGGGTACAACGCGTGGACGCCGAGATTGCTTGAGTCGGCCTATGACTACCAGTATTCCATCAAGGATCCGGGCGCCTTTGCCCACAACCCGAAGTACATTCTCCAGATCGTGTACGATGCGATCGCGAACTTGGACACGGGCGGTGTGGCAGGCATGACGCGGCCGTAGCAGTTTAGGTCCTTTGGCCGTAGCATAGCCCCTGTGAGCGGCGCACGCGCACGAAGCGCATGACGCGCACAAGGCGCTACACTACGCAGAAAAAAGACCGGACACTGAATGTGTCCGGTCTTTTTTTAAACCCTGTTGCGCGTGGGAGCGGTTTGCAACCGCGACCCATCGCGCGTTGAACGCGCGCCTACTTTTCCGGCGCTCCGGCGTCAATCCACTGTTTCACCAGATCGAGCTGCTCGCCACTAAGGTTGGCAAAATGCTTGGCGCTCTGCACTTCGACCAATTTGCTGTTCGCCGAATCGTTCGGCGCGATCACCGCGCCATCTTTGCCGCCTTTGAGCGCATCGGTATAGGTGAGCAGATTCAATCCGCCGGCCTTCGCACTGTCGTTGTGGCACACGCCGCAAGTGTCTTTGAAGATCGGTTGAATATTCGCATCGTAAGTCGGTATGCCGACCACGGGGGCCGGGGGCAGAGTCGGTTCGGGCGTCGGAATCTGCGCCGCGATCACTTCGGCCAGTGCCGGCGCGTCGAGCCCGGCGTAAGTCCACGTCGATCCGTGGCAAGCCGAGTTGGAGCAGAACGAAGTGTTATCGGTGCCGCCTGGGTTGGACGTGTCGTGGCACAGCGCGCAACCGGAACTGAGCGCTTGACGGTGAATGGCAATCCAGTTCGAGTTCTTGTGGCTCTCCGGCTCCGGCCCGCGGCTGATTTCGATGTCGGCCACAAAATCTTGCGCTCCGGCTACCACCGGAATCGAGTGGCACAAATTGCACTCGAGGCGGATGGCTTGCTCTTGATTATTCAAGTGCTTGCCGTCGTGACAGCGAAAACAGCCTGGCGTGTCTTTGTGCCCCACGTTACTGGGATGGGAATTCCAGTCGGCCTTCTGCTCCGGAAAAACAGAATCGGAGTAAATCTGTTGAACGACGCCGATGGCCGCCTGCACCTTGTCTGCGTTGGTCAGGTAATAATCCGGGTACGTAGTTTGATAATAAGCGTCCAGACCGGCAATGGCGTCCAACGCTTCTTGCTGTGTTGCATGGGGCGCGCTCAGAACTTCCACGCCTTTGAGGTGAATCTGTGGAATGTCGGAGGCAATTGCCGCCCGCGCCAACGCATTGTCCATTGCAGATTCAGGCGTGTAAATGCGGTGCGTAATGCGGTTGTGGCAGGTGATGCAATCCATCTCCTTAAGATCGGACTCGGCGATAGTCGTCGGGTCAAATCCGGAAGTGATGTCGAAGTACTCCTCCTCACTGCCGTCGTCGTTATAGACGCGAACATAGGGGATGGTTTGATCCATTGCGCCGGTCGCGTAGTAGAGGACGCGATTCTGGATGTGCCAGTGGATGCCGCGCCCCAACCCCTGCCGTTTCGTGCCGCCGCCGGTCTTGAGGATGAGGAAAATGCTCGACGGCGTGTTGTCACTATCGTCGGCGTAGTGTTTGATCTCGCGCAGGCTGTCGTCGGAGAATTTTTCGGGCGAGTGACAGCGCTCGCACGTTTCGCGGGCCGGGCGCATGTCTCCGGCGGTGATGGGAAATTCGTAAGTCTTGAACGCCAGCGAGACGATGTGCTTGATGTCGCCGGCCTTGCGCACGATCTGGTTGCCGACGAATTCGCGCCCGATGTGACATTCCACGCAAGCCACGCGCGAATGGGGCGAAAGTTGATACGCGGCGTATTCCGGCGGCATGGTGTGGCAGGTCATGCCGCAGAACTTGGGCGAGTTGGTGTACTCCCAGGTATAAGCGCCGGAAACCAGAAGGAACAAAGTCACCAACCCCAGCACGGCATAGGGCAACATCCGCGCCCACTGCGGCGACCCCAGCGGGGGAAAGAAAAAATGCCGAAGCCATTGCGAAAACTTTGTCATATACACATGATCTCCATCAACAAATCTGACGCCGCTGGATTTACCGGAGACTTTTCACCGCAAAGACGCCAAGAGCGCAAAGATTACGGAACAACCTTGGCGTCCTTTGCGCCTTTGCGGTTCAATTCCCCCAAGTTCGGAAAAACATCAATTATCCAACGCCCCCGCCGCGATCCAATCCAGAAGCGGCTGAATATCGCTTTGGGGCAACGCGCCGGACGGCGGCATCACAGTGCCCTGGCGCTGTGTGCCGAGAACTTTGTGCGCGAGCAAGCTGTTGACGGCATCCCCGGCAATCACCACCGGCCCGTTAGCGCCGGTCGTCATCACGGATTCGTACGACGAGGCGTCCCAGCCTCCCAATTGGATTTTGTCGTTGTGGCACATAGCGCACTGTGTCTGTAAGAGAGTCGCCACGGCAGAAAAACTTCCAGGCTCGGGCGTCGTGCCGACGGCGGGCAGTCGCTTGATGTACGCCACAAGTTGTGTGAGTTGATCGGAGGTGAGCACCGTGCCCCAGGCGATCATCGGCGTGGCTTCGTGGCCTTGGCTGATGGCGTCGAATAACTGTTGGTCGGTGTATTGAGCCTGAACCTGCGGCTCGGCCAGCGCAGGGCCGATCCCCCCTTCGCCGCTGTCCCCGTGACAGCGCGCGCACACATCAGCGAAGATTTGACCGCCGCTGAGCGCGGCTTGAGCCGGCGCGACCTCCGGCGGCAGTTCCACCGGCGGGTTGGCTTCCCAACTTCGAATGAAGGCCACCACCGCGCCGATCTCGTCGTCGCTCAGCGGCCCGCCATACGATGCGCCAAAAGGCGACATGCCGAAATTCGGCTGGCCTTGCGAGATGATACTAGACAGCGTGCTGTCGTCGCGAGTCTTGAGAAATTCCGCCGAACTGATAGGCGCGATGATGTCGCCCGCGCGAGTTGGGTTCGGGCCGCCCTCGCCGAACTGGCCGTGACACCCAACACAATTATCAGCGAAGAGCTGCGCGCCGGCCTGGCCGCCCTCGCCTTTGCCCGCCGCCAATGTGTAAGCCACCAGCGCGTCGAGCTGTTCGG
>CAYYCF010000067.1:0-10654 GCA_964470235.1 uncultured Anaerolineales bacterium
GGCATCGTGGCCGGGCATTCCGGGCCGCAGGGCGACCCCGGCGCGGTCTGCCCCGACGGCTTGACTGAAGCCTCTATCAACCTCGACGTGGCGAATCGCGCCCAGGCGATTCTCGAACAAGCCGGTTATAGAATTGATTTGCTCACTGAATTTGACGACCGCCTGGCCGGATATAGAGCGCTGGCGTTGGTATCCATTCACGCCGACTCGTGTTCTTACATCAATGAACTCGCCACGGGCTACAAAGTGGCGCGCGCTCTTTACAGCAAAGCGCCGGAGAAATCGGATAAATTGGTGGCTTGCCTCACCGACCGCTACGCCAAGCGCACGGACATGCAATTTCACGCCGGATCGATCACGCCCGATATGACTTTCTATCACGGTTTTGATGAAATCGACTCGAACACGCCTGCCGCCATCATCGAGGTGGGTTTTCTAAATCTGGATCGTGACATGCTGACGAATCATCCCGATCTGGTGGCGCAGGGCGTCGCCGAGGGGATATTGTGCTATGTTCGGAATGAGCCTATTCCGTGAAGAGTTCCTTGAGTCCCTTCATTTCCCCTTTGGATAGGAACTCGCGGAACTCAAGGAAATGTGGGAACTTTGCCTATGATCACTACCAAATACGGCCTCATCGCCGGTTCACAAGACCCTGCCCCCGCCGACTTGGACGTATACCGCTCGCTCGGCTTCGGCGCAATTAAATTGCTGTGCGGCGTTCATTCGCCTTCGGCCATCCCGTCCTTTCGCGATGCGGGCGCGTACATTTTGCAGGCGCGCGTATATTATCCCGAAGCGGCGGCCGGCCGCACGCCTGAGCAGTTCGTCAACGACCGGCGCGATATGATCGCCGCTTTTATCAACGCCGGACTGGGCGATTTTGAAATTCTCGACGAGCCTAACTTAGGCCGCAACGGATTCGGCGCCTCGTGGCAATCGGCGGACGAATTCAACGGCTGGTTCATGCATGTGTGCAACCGGCTGCGCGCCATATTCCCGGACATACGCCTCGGTTTCCCCGGCCTCAGCCCAGGCCCCGCCGATTACAATACCGACCTGACCGTTGGCCGGATGACGCGGCCGGTGGGCGACGTTGACTTCCTCGAAGCGTGCAACGACGCGGTGTTGACGGCGAACTTCCTATGCGTTCACACATACTGGCAAAACGTGGAGATGATGCGCGAAGTAGATGCCAACAACACCGGGTGGGGCGGTTTGCGTTTCGTTCGTCTATACCACGAGCGTTTTCCGACGATGCCGATTTCCATATCGGAATTCTGCAATAACCGCCAGGGCATCGGCGACTATGCCCCCAATGACGCGCAGTGGCGCGTCATCGGCGACGAGTACGCCGAGTTTTACACTTTGTGCGCCCAATACGAATGGATAGAGGCCGTTTTTGCGCGCACGTTGCGCGACGCGGCCTATCCGGATCAGAGTTGGCTGACGGACAATTTTGAGCAAAGGCGAATTATCGAAGGCGTGAATGCGCGTCCGTCCCTCCCCGAGCCCTCTCAGATCAAATTGCGTTGGCCCACCGAGTTTCAACGCGTCAACCAGTCCTACGGTATGCGCCAGTCCGATTATATGCGCTTCAGCGGCGGCTATTTGCGCGGCGGCCACGAAGGTATTGACATCGCCGCGACGGAGGGTAGCGATATTTATGCGTGCCTCTCCGGCACGGTTGTCCGCAGTGAGGCCTCGCGCGGCAACTTCAACGGCTACGGCGCATACGGCGAAGTGATTTCGGTTGACAGCGACGTGCCGGGCGTGGGCCGCGTCACGCTCACCTACGCTCACCTCAGTCAGCGCCTTGCGCAACGGGGGCAAGCCGTCCGCGCGGGAGATCGACTCGGCTACGCCGGAGTGACCGGCAACGCGCAGGGCGCGCATCTGCATCTTTCGATGCGGATTGCGGGCGTGTCCGTCTATGCGCAGCTCGATTATTTGAACCCCGGACTCTATCTTGATTTTGCTGCCGCGCCCGCGCCGCCCGATCCGCCGCCGCTTGGTTCCCCGCGCGTGCAGTATGCTCGAACCGTCATTTTGCTCCCGCCGCCGGCCGGCGTGGATTTTGTGGAAGCTGTTTTGCGCGCGACGTGGGATACGCACCGTTACACCGTCGGCGGTTCGGGCGATGACGGCGGCGTGGGCGATCTCGATTATCGCCGCGTCATCGCCGTCAACCCGCAATTGTGGAACGGCGACTTAAACGCCTGGTACGCGCAAAATTATCCCGGCGTGGATTACATGCCGGTGAACGCGGCGACTCCGCCTGCGCTCGAAGCCATTCTGCGGAGCATGAGCCTGGCCTTGCCTGCGCGTTACGAAGGATCGAATCGCGGCCAGCCCAAGACTCAATATCAACGCGCTTACATTCTCGTCCCGCCCACTCGCGGCGCGGATTGGGCCATCGCCGCCGCGCGCGCCACGTGGAGCAAATATCGCATCACCATCGGCGGCTCGGGCGATGATTCCGGAATCGGCGCGCTCAACAACCGCCGCGTGGTCGCCATCAACCCCACCGAATGGGGCGGCGATTTGGGGGCCTGGTACGCGCAAAATTACCCCGGCGTCGAATACGTGCCTATCACCGCCGGGGATCCTGGGCAGTTGATGCGCGAACTGGCGAAGTTGTACCCGTAGCTTTTGACTCACGGACAGAAATGAACACGGACAATTTTGTAAACGTCCGTGTCCTCTTCTGTCCGTGAGGAATGGTTTATCTCATGCGGTTGATTCGCGCACTCGGCATCGCAACTATTTTGTTGTCGTTGTCTGCTCCGACTTTCGCCGCGCCGCCGACGCCCTGGCCAGAATCAGACTCCGAATGGACCCCAACTCCGCCGCATTGGGTAAGCGTCGATCTCTCTGATCAAACCCTCACCGCGTACGAAGGCAAGACCGCTGTGCGCTCGTTTGTCGTGTCCACCGGCGACGCCGCCCACCCGACGCTGACCGGGCGCTATGACATTGACGCGAAATACGATCAGATTGACGTGATAGGCAAAGATTACTATTTTCGCGACGTGCCGTACTACATGCAATATTTCTACGGCTTTGCCTTGCACGCCGCCACCTGGCACAACGACTTTGGCCGCCCCGTCTCGCACGGTTGCGTGAACTTGAAACTCGAAGACGCCAGGTGGCTCTACAACTTCCTCGGCGTCGGCGATTTCGTTGACATCCACAAATAAACCCGGCCACGAATTCCACGAACTTACACGAATCATTCGTAGAAATTCGTGCTAATTCGTGGTGTTCGTGGCAAACAAATGCCTCGTTTTCAGAACAAAGTCATCCTCATCACCGGCGCCAGCCGGGGCATTGGCCGTTCACTGGCTCATGCCTTTGCCGCCGAAGGCTCGAATCTCCTGATCACCGGCCGGACGAAAAACGATCTCAACTCGGTGGCGCAGGACATTGAGCGCGAGCATAGCGTCCGCGCCCTCCCCGTCATCGGCGACGTATCGGACGAAGCGCACGTCAAGCAGGCCGTCGAAACGGCGGTGCGCGAACTGGGCCGCGTGGATGTGTTGATCAACAACGCCGCCATGACCAACATTCGCCCGATCTACGGCACGAACCTCTCCGGCTGGGAGCGCACATTGGCCGTCAACCTCACCGGCACGTTCTTATTCACGAAGCACGTCTGGAAACCGATGAAGGCGCAGGGCGGGGGAGCCATCATCAACGTCTCTTCCATCGGCGGACGAAGAGGTTACCCACTGCTCGCCGCTTATTGCGCCAGCAAATGGGGGCAAATCGGATTCTCGATGTCCTCTGCCGAAGAAGGCAAGGCCGACAACATCCGCGTCAACGTCGTCGCCCCAGGCAAAGCCGACACCGACTTCCGCGCGCAGATTAAGGAAGACAAGACCAAAATGCTCACCGCCGACGATTGCAACGGTGTGTGTTTGTTTTTAGCGTCGGATGAGGCTAAGTTTATTACCGGGCAAGTGGTGGAGGTGGAGTGGTATTGATTTTTGCGCTCCACCCTCACATTTCCTTACCCCCATATCTCCACTCCTCACACCTCCTAACCCCACACCTCCACCCTCGTAGGAAGTCAATACCTAAATACCCTTAAATTATCCCCGCCTCTTGCGTCCAAGTGGGAAATCATGATATAAAAGTGGGGCGAAGTGGGGCAAAGTGGTTTACGCCGGAAGCATTGTCTTCCGGCGTTGTTAGTTAAATGGGTTGCAGAACGCATGTTTCTCGGAGAGTATCTTCACGCTATAGACGAAAAGAGCCGCCTGACCATCCCGGCCAAATATCGGGATGAGTTGGCCAAGGGCTGTGTCGTCACGCGGGGCTTCGAGAAGCACATCATCATTTATACTTCTGACTCCTTCGGCCAATTAACCAAACGCTCGCAGACTCTCAATCCCACCGATCCCGAAACCCGCGCCCTTCAGCGGCTGATTTTTTCTGGCGCCAGTGAAACCGCCCTCGACAAAAGCGGCCGCGTCCTCATCCCGCCCTTTCTCCGCACCTACGCCGACCTGGAGGATGAAGTTTACGTAGTCGGCGTGGGCGAGCACATCGAAGTGTGGAGCAAGAACGGCTGGAACGAGCAACTCAACTCAATGAATGATCCCGCCGTCAACTCGCGGCGGTTCACTGCTCTCAATTTGGCGAACGCCCCGACCGGGGACTGACGTCAGACGACTGACAGAAGACGAGCCGCCCTCGTCGTTCATTGTCCGTCGTCTTTCGTCTCACTTGTAGTGTCGCACGTACCCGTTCTTTACAATGAAGTTATTACCGCGCTTCAGCCGCGCACCGGTGGCCGCTACATTGACGGCACGCTCGGCGCAGGCGGGCATGCCTTCGGTATTCTGGAGGCATCATCGCCCGATGGCGAATTGCTGGGGTTGGATCGTGATCCGGAGGCGCTGGCCGTTGCGGGGGAACGATTAAAGCTGTTCGGCGCTCGGGCGCATCTCCTGCGATCCAGCTACCTCGACATGGCCGCCGCCGCCGCCAAGATCGGGTGGGACGCCGCCGATGGGATTGCTCTCGATCTCGGACTGTCGTCCCTGCAGATCGAAGACGCTTCGCGTGGGTTCGCCTTCAAGCATGACGGGCCGTTGGACATGCGTTTTGATCCGGCGTCTCCGGTCACGGCGGCTGATCTGGTGAATAAGACCTCGGCGGACGAATTGGCCGATATTCTCTTCCAATTTGGAGAAGAGAAATTCGCGCGCAAGATTGTGCGTGCCATCGTAGCGGCGCGGCCGATTAACACTACCAGACAACTCGCCGACGTGGTTTCACGGGCAGTCGGCGGCCGGCGCCGGGATGTCCACCCCGCGACGCGCACTTTTCAAGCGCTGCGCATTGTCGTAAACGGCGAGCTTGACACCGTCGCCGCGGCTCTGCCCGTGGCCATGGGCCTGTTGAAGCCGGGCGGGCGGCTGGCCGTGATCAGTTTTCATTCGCTCGAAGATCGGATCGTCAAGAATTTCTTTCACCAAGAAGCGCGCGATTGCATCTGCCCGCCGGAACAGCCGGTGTGCACCTGCGGCCACAAGGCCGGATTGAAAGAAATCACGCGCAAACCGGCAGTGCCGACCCCGGGGGAGGTGGCGCAAAACCCCCGCAGTCGAAGCGCAAAATTGCGAATCGTGGAGAAAATTTTGTAGTCTTGGCACAAACCTTGCAGTTTCTAACCCTGATAGGGAAATCACCGTCAGGAACAACGTAGCAATGCAGAACATCGCTCAACTCCGGTACGCCGAAATTGCCCGCGCTTTCAAACAAGCGCCGTGGCGCGTGCAAACGCAATTGTTTGCCACGTTGGCCGCCGCCGCCGTCGTCGTCGTGGCGCTGGGCGGGGTGTATTTGGCCACGGCCTCACGCGCGGCCACCGCCGGGCGAGACGTGCAGTCGTTGGAATCGCAAAAAACCGATTTGGAAACATCCATTCATCGCTATCAGGCGCTCATCGCGGAAGCTAAATCGCTCGACCGTTTGGAGTCCCGCGCGAGCGAGTTGGGCTATGTTCCGGCGCAACCGGATCAGATGGAATACATCGTGGTCAACGGCTACCCCGGCGCGCAACAAACCGGCGCCTCTCCAACGGCGGACGTTCCCGATTACGATGAAACGCTTGGCACGTGGCTGGCGCGCGCGCTGTCGGCGATGGTGAGGCCAGGGGGCTGAGCAATGGGTGAGGCTGTTCGCGGGCGATTGCATTTCATGCTCGGCCTGTTCGGCGTGCTGATTGGCTTGATCATCATCCGGCTGATCAGTTTGCAGTTCGGCAGCACCGTCGCCTTTTTTGAAGATCAATACAAGCTGGCTTCCAGTTACCGCGTGGAGATCGAACCGCCGCGCGGGCGCATTTTCGATCGCACCGGCGAATTGCTGGCCGGCAACGACGTGAAATACGCGCTCGGCCTCTCGCCCGATTTTGTCACCGATGCCGAGGGCTTGTCGAAGATTCTGTCGTCAGTGCTCAACCGCTCGTACGAAGATATCTTTGCGTTGACACAGACGAAAGATTCCAAATATGTGCTGGTGCAGAGGCCGGCGTCGGCGGAGATTGGCGAGAAATTATTGGCCATGCAAAGGGACCCGTTGGGGCCAGACTTGAAAGGGTTGATCGTCGAGCCGCTGCAAGCGCGCATTTATCCCGGCGGCAGATTGGCGGCCAACATACTTGGCTTCGTGGGTTACGACAACAAAGGCTATTACGGCGTCGAAGAGTTTTACGATCAGATACTCGCCGGGCACTCGGTCGTCGGCGTCAAGCAGGTTGTGCCGTTCGACGTGGAACTCAATCCGACGCCCGACCAAGGATCTGATTTGTATTTGACGATTGACCGGGACATCCAGTTCCTTGCCGAGCAAACGCTGGCGAATGCCCTGCAACACTACGGCGCGGAAAGCGGCGCGATCCTGGTGATGGATCCGGCTTCCGGCCGGATGCTGGCTATGGCGGTGAATCCGTCGTATGACCCCAACAATTTTCTGACCGAACCGGAGTCGGCGCGCGCCAATGCGGCGGTGAGCGCGCAATTTGAGCCAGGGTCGACGTTCAAGATATTGACGATGGCGGCAGCACTGCAGTCGGGCGCCGTGACGCCCGAGTCCACCTACTTTGACAGCGGCTACATCGAAGTGGGGGGCGTTGGTATCACGAATTGGAACGGCGGCGCGTGGGGCCAGCAAGACATGACCGGCCTTTTGCAACATTCGCTGAATGTGGGTGCGGCCTGGCTTTCGACTCAAATGGGGCCGCAGAAGTTCTATGACTACATGACGGCGTTTGGCATCGGGCAAGCGACGAACATTGACTTGGGCGGCGAAGCGACAGGCAACCTCAAGCGTCCTGGCGACGCCGATTGGTACGAATCCGACATTGGGACAAATGCCTTTGGGCAGGGCGTGGCCACGACTCCGATTCAATTGCTCACGGCGATCTCGGCGGTTGCCAACCAGGGCGCGATGATGCAACCGCACGTATTGGAGCAGGTGGTTGACGGCGGATCGGTGCACACCACGCGGCCTCAAGTGTTGGGCCGCCCCATTTCGGCGGAAGTGGCAAACACGCTCTCCAACATGCTGGCGGTGAGTGTCGAGCGTGAAGCGTCCAGCGCGTTGCTGCCAGGGTACCGGCTGGCCGGTAAAACAGGCACGGCGCAAATCCCGATTCCTGGCGGCTACGATCAAGTGAAGACCATCACCTCGTTCGTAGGATGGGGGCCGGTGGATGATCCGAAATTCATCGTGCTGGTAAAACTTGACAAGCCGAGCGCATCCATTTGGGGATCAGATGTCGCCGCCCCTGTTTTCGGCGAACTCGTGAAGCGGCTGGTGGTGTTGATGAAGATTCCGCCCGACGACGTGAGGCATCAGTTGCAGGGGCAGTGATGCTCACACTCTCTCATGTTCTGGAAGCATTGATCGGCAGTCCGCTGGCCGGGGCCGGGCAAGTGATCACCGACGTGGCGATCGACTCGCGGTTGGCAATACCCGGCGCGCTGTTTGTGGCTTTGCCAGGCGAGCGGGCGGACGGGCATCAGTTTGTGAATGCGGCCTTCGCCAACGGCGCGGTGGCGGCGTTGGTTGAGCAGGATTTGCAGGGCGTCAATACCTTAGACCTGAGCGCGCCGGTTACGTACGACATGGCCGCCGGTTTGAAAATGCCGGTTTGCCTGCGGGTGCAGAATTCGTTGGCCGCTCTGCAAACGGTCGCACAGTTTTGGCGGTCGAGGTTGAAACCGCGCGTAGTCGGCGTGACGGGCAGTGTGGGCAAGACGACGACCAAAGAGATGATTGCCGCGGTGCTGGGCACGCGGTTCCGCACTTTAAAAAGCGAGGGGAATTTAAACAACGAGATCGGCTTGCCGCTTTCGTTGTTGAGGCTGACGGAAGCGCACGAGTATGCCGTGCTGGAGATGGGGTTTTATCAAATGGGCGAGATCGCGCTGCTGTGCAGGCTGGCGCAACCGCACATCGGCGTTGTGAACAACGTTTACGCCGTGCATCTTGAACGCGCCGGAAGTATCGAAGCCATCGCGCAGGGCAAAGGCGAATTGGTGGAGGCTCTGCCTCCCGCGCCGGACGGACTCGCCGTTCTCAATTACGACGAGCCGTTGGTGATGAGCATGGCCTCGCGCACACAAGCGCGGGTGATGACGTACGGCCTCGATCCGCAAGCGGACGTTTGGGCTTCCGATATTGTGGGGTTGGGACTCGAGGGCATCCGCTTTCAGTTGCACTATGAGCGCGAGACTCTCCATTTGCGCTTCCCGATGTTGGGCCGCCACTCGGTGCATACGGCGCTGCGCGCTGTAGCCGTGGGGTTGGCCGAAGGGTTGACCTGGCAAGAGATCGTCGGAGGCTTGCAGGGGATTGAGGCGCGCTCACAACTGCGGCTGTACGCGGTGACCGGGCCTGGCGGCAGTTTGATATTGGATGATTCGTACAATGCCTCACCCGAGTCGATGATCGCCGCGCTGAATTTGTTGAAGGAGATGGACGCGCGGCGGCGAGTGGCCGTGTTGGGCGATATGCTCGAGCTGGGCGAATTCCAGGAAGCCGGGCACCGGATGGTGGGCCAACGCGCCGCCGACGTGGCCGATCAATTGATCGTGATCGGCAAGCTGGCCGCTATTATTGCCGACGAAGCGCAGGTATCCGGCTTGCGCGCCAACCGGATCGTGAAGCTGGACGACCGCGACTCGGCGCAGGCGTATTTGCGCGAGAACTTGAGGCAGGGGGATGTGGTGTTGGTCAAAGGATCGCACGGCATGCGCCTCGATAAGATGGTGAATGCGTTGGAGGACGCTTGAAGGAAGTCACTTTCGCGCTGACGCTGGGCAGTGTGACGTTTCTGCTCACCGTCATTTGGGGCGGGCCGTTCATCGAATTGCTCAAACGATTCAATATCGGCAAACAGATTCGCGTAGACGGGCCGCAGACGCACTTCACCAAAATGGGCACGCCCACGATGGGCGGTCTGATTTTTTTGGCGCCGGTGATGGTGATCACGGCGGTGTTGAACATCGTGAGCATCGTGAGTCCGGTGATCGGGCGCTCGATCCTCATCCCGCTTGGCGTGATGGCCGTGTTTGCTCTGTTGGGTGCGCGTGACGATTGGGAAGGCTTGCGCGGCGCGCGCGCCCGGCGCGGCGAAGGCATGATGGCGCGCTACAAATTTCTGACGCAAGTGGTGTTGGCTCTGGTGGTGGCGTTGGTATTGTATTACGGGCTGGGCTTGCACAGCGCGGCGCTCCCGGGTTATCCGCGCAAAATTGACATTGGCATCTTCTATATTCCGGTGGCCATCTTCTTCATCGTCGGCTTTTCGAACGCGATCAACATCACCGATGGGTTGGACGGGCTGGCGGGATTGATTTCGGCGACGTGCTTCGCGGCCTATGGCATCATCGCGGTTCTGCAAGGGCAATTCTTTCTGGCGCGATTTTGCTACACGGTGGTAGGCGCGTTGTTCGCGTTCCTTTGGTTCAACGTGCATCCGGCGCAATTAATTATGGGGGACACCGGCTCGCTCTCGTTAGGCGCAACGCTGGCAGTGGTGGCGCTGATGACCGGCCAATGGGTGTTGCTGCCGCTCATCGCCATCATCCCGATGGCCACCACCCTCTCGGTGATATTGCAGATCGCCTATTTCAAATGGACGGGCGGCAAGCGGTTGTTCAAGATGGCGCCGCTGCACCATCACTTTGAATTGCTGGGTTGGAGCGAAACCCAAGTGGTGCAGCGGTTTTGGCTGGTGAGCTTGCTCGGCGCGATGGTGGGAATTGGGTTTGCGTTGTTGTGAATTTCACCGCCGAGATCGCGGAGAACGCAGAGAAAGGTTGTCGAGGTCTCCGCGCTCTCGGCGCACTCTGCGGTGAATAGTGGAGTTCTGCAATGCACGATTGGCGCGGGCGGCGCATCGTCATCCTCGGCCTCGCCCGGCAGGGCGAGGCGCTGGCGCGATATTTGGCGGAGCGTGGCGCGCGGGTGGTTGCGAGCGACGCCAAACCCGCAGAGCAGTTGACCGACGCGCGCCAATCCCTGCGGGACTTAACAATTGAATACGCCCTCGGCGGCCACCCGCCGACTGTACTCGACGGCGCGGACCTCCTGTGCCTCTCCGGCGGTGTCCCCGCCGATGTGCCGCTAGCCC
>CAYYCF010000068.1:0-10593 GCA_964470235.1 uncultured Anaerolineales bacterium
ATGGACAGTCTATCTTGTTTTTCCCTCGTGTCCAGTTTTAGGGGTGCACTACAGTGTTTTGACTTCTTCCGGCAAATCGGCAGGCGACGTGCTGATGGCAGGCAAGGCGGGCATAGCAGCAGGCATAGCGGGCATGGCAGGCGAGGCGGGCAGGGCGGGCGTTTCGTGGCGGGCGGGCGTGTAATCTTCGACGATGCGCACGCAGTAGACGAAGGTCGTCGGGTTGTCGCCGCGGTCGAAAGCCTCGTCAATCGCGGCGGTTATCTGTTGCAGGGAATATCCGGCTTCGCGCAGGCGCTTGAGCGCCTTGCGGTCGTTGCCGGTCGGTTTGTATAGGCTGCCTTTTTTGGCGGCGAAGTGGCCGAATACAGCCTCATCACGGAAATCGAAAGTCTGTTCTAGGTCAACCGCATCAACAACAACAAGTGTATTTAAGTTTGTGCGGGAAAATCCCACAGGGGGTGCCGAAAAATCCCGCACGGTGGGGGAAAAATCCCGCACGGTGGATTCGATTGGGGCGCTCACCGTGCGGGAAAATCCCGCACGGTGAGTTATGTCTTCTTCTTTCGCATCCACTTTGATATTTTCTCTGCCGACTATTTCCTTTCTAAGGGCAACATTGCCTGAAAGAATGTAAAGTTTGTTGCCATTGAATCGCCCGCCAAGACGTATCTGGGCATCCCGATCCAGTTTACGGATGGTCAGGTGTCCGTCGGCGGCCAATCGCACCGCGGAATCGGCGATAGTCTGCCGGTCTTTGCCGAGCAGGTCCGCTAACCCGGCATCGGTGATGTACGAGAACATTCGGCCACGATCCTCGGCGGTGACGATGCTGGACGGTCCTAGCAATTCAATATCCTGATCGGCCAGCGGTCGCGCATGGAGGCCGATCAGGTTGAGGACAAGATAATCAATCGGGTATTTCCCAAAGCCGGTGATCCAGCCGCTGGTCAGCGCGTCCGATGTGAGACGAATTGAAATTTCGCTCTTTTCACTCCAGCCGAGTGCGTCAGCGTCCTGTTCGAGCCATTGTTCGTAGTGAACGATGAAGGTGCGTTTGACCATTATTTGTTTTCTCTCTTCAGGCGCGCGCGCCGTTGCCGAGCCGTCGCAGCTTCAACGTCGTTGACATGAGCAGCGTGCCGCCGCCGCTCAACCGCAGACAGTAATCTCTGAGCTGGTCGCTGTCATACTCGACTGTGGATTTGATCCAGTGGCCACCGAGGTTGACCTCGACGGTGCTGCCGCTGATCAACTCGTCCCCGTCCAGTTCCCATCGTCCACGCCTGTTCTTGAAAGCCATGTCCTGTTCCTTTCCTACTCTTGCCCGTCCCCGCCCGGAGATCGATGTACCGTGCGATGGCGGTAGGCGGGTGGAGCGAAATCGATAACTCCGACGTTTTCCAAAAGACTGCCGTGAGCGAACCTGGCAAAATCGCATTGCAAGTATTCGCGCGCCTCGGCGTAGTGCGGCGAACTCTTGTTGGCCGCGTCCAGTCCGGCGCGGTACAGGATCGCCAGCGTCAGGCGCAGAAAGAAAGCGTCGCTGGAATTAGTCACGTTTTGCTTCCTGTTTCCAGCGCGCCCGGAATCCAGCCCGCACCAGTTCGCGAACTGCCGCCGCTACTTTGCCCTGTGGCGCGGATTCAAGAAACGCGACAACTTCTTCGTCTTCGGGCTGAAACGTAATCCGCGTGCTTAGAAGCGCGCGGCCATACGTGAGCCGCCGCAGCGCAGGATATTTTTTTCGTTTCGTCTTGTCGTAGTTAGTCATATTTGAGCGTTTCTCTGTCCCAACCGTCCCAACCGCCGAAAAATTGCGTCCCAGCCGTCCCAACCGTTTGGACACGCCGCGAAATTGGCTGCTGCTAAACCGTCCCAACCGCCCCAACCGCCGAAAAACTGCGTCCCAACCGTCCCAACCGTTTGGCCGCTCTGAGAAAACGGCTGCTTTTACACCGTGTTACACGAAATTTCGTGTAACACGGTGTAACTCAGTCCAAATCCATTCCCAGCCCGGAAATATCTATGCCGGTTGTAGCCCCTTCTGCTTTCCGGGCCTTCTTGCCGCCGCCATTCCGCATCATTTCCATGACGGCGGCCTCTACCGCGCTTTCCGGCGCGTTCCTGATGGCCTCTATCAAATCGTCGTCCCGCTCCGGCCACATCTCCAGCGTCAGCGTTATCTCCAGCTTGCCGTCCTTGCGTTTTCTGAATCGGTCTTCCGGCGCGACCGATTTGAACGCGCCAAAGTAGCGCCGCAGGGCCTCGACGCACGCGGCGGCCACGTTGGCCGCTTCTTCCAGTGACTGGATGATATGAGTGTCCTGTCCGCTGATCAGCGTCATGTGTGATGAAACCAGCACCGTGCCGTTGGGCCGGCGCCTGAGAAGTCGTCGGGGGGTTGTCATTGAACGATGAATGATGAACGATGAACGATGTACGATTCCGCGTTCATCGTTCATCGTTCATCGTTTATTTCGCGTGCAGCATCCCGTACTTCCAGAAGCCGCGCACGTTCGTCTCAATGGGCAGCGCCGGCCATTCGACCTTTGCGCCCTTCGACAGCAGAGCGAACTTGAGCCGGTCGCCGAGCACCAGCGCGCCGCCGCCGCACGGGATAACCACGTCGAAGCGCCGCAGGTTGGGCGCGGTGCGCTTGATGGCGGCCAGCACTTCGCCGAGATAGCCGTCCAGTTGGGCGGGTTCCAGCTTCAGCGCGCTGTGCCGCAGCAGAACGTCCAGCTCCATGATGTCGCGGCCATTCGTCGCCATCAGTTCCAGCAGCCGCTTGACGCCCACTTCATCGCCGCCGACGAACGACTCCAGCACCTGCCCATTTTGCAAAACGTAAATGTCCAGCGTGTTCATGCCAATGTCCAGCACCAGCACTTCGGACTTGTTCACGCCGGAAACGGGATTGAGAGCGTCGTCGTAGGCGTAGTTGATGTACGTCCCGGCGGGTTGAGCCAGTCCCTTGATTTTCGTAATGGTGAGCCGGTACGTTCGATCTCCGATGGAGAATTCGTGACTGCCCTTGAGCTGTTTGAGTCCGTCCAATACGACCTGCGCCTGCTGCTCGTCCTGCAACAGCGGCACGGGCAGGCCAATCGCCAGCAGGATTTCAGCGGAGTCGGCCAGGGCCATGCCGTCCAACGCCTCGGCGAAGGCGGCATACATGAGCGCCCGCCGTTCCGGCGAGGCCAACGCCGAGTAGTCCATCGAAGTTTTGAGCGTGCCTTTGGCCGCCGCGCCCTCGCCGACGGCGTACTGCACACCGTTGGGCATGGCGACGATTTTTGCGCGTCGTCCGGCCGATTTCATGCCCAGCGCGGCCATGCCCGTTTGTCGCGGGATGGAGACCGCCGATTGGATCGTCCCGACGCGGCCGGCGACGCATACGCTGGTGTTGCCGAAGCCGGGGTCGAGGCCGATGGCGGTAATGCCGCTCAACTTCAACATTGTGGGCGCTTTGGATTTAGTTGTTGTCTTGGATTGAGTTGCCATGTTTTTTCTCCTTCTGTTGTTCTTGCTTGAGTTGGGTTAATAACGTTCCGCTTCTTGAATCGCGGCGGCCATTCGCTCGCCGACGATCTCCACCAGCTCGCCGTGCGCCAGTCCAAATTGCGCGGCCACGTCCGCCAGCGTGCAGGCGATTGACAGGGCATACAACTCCGTCTTGCCGCCGGAAAGGGCCAGCTCAAGACGCGCCCGCTGATATACGCTCCGCAGTCCGGCCACGAGTTCGTCTCGCGCCAGCGTATCGCCTACCGGCGCGGGCCGGATGGCGGATCGTCCGGCGCGATGATAGCGATCGGTGTCTGCGATTTTTGTTGTAACCATTGGTCAATTTCGTCCTTTCTGAAACGCCACTGCCGCCCGATGCGGAGCGCGGGCATCTCACCGCGTTGGGCCATGCGGTAAATCGTTGCCGGGTTGAAGCGCAGATACGCGGCGATCTCCTTGATCGTCAGCATCTCCTTCATCCTTCATCGTTCATCATTCGCCTTTGGCGCGGCCTCCGTCAGCACGGTCGCGTTGGCTTGCATATTGTCCTTGCGCGCCCAGCCGCGCATTACGAACTGTTCCATCAGAGACCGCGCTTGCCGTTCCTGCAAACCCGCCGCCATGAGCATTGCCTTTGTCATGCGTCCGCCAGCCTCGCGCGCCACAGTCAGGGCGCGTTTCTCGACAGCAGAGATCATCGGGGCGGGGGGTTCGCCGCTTCGGACGGCTGCTAATAGCGCGCGCTCGCGTTCCTTGTCGAGACTGTGCGATTGAAACAATTGCGGCCGCTGACCGCCGAAGGCAAGCAGACCGCGGCCGGGGCGGTTGAGCGACATCGCTTTCTTGCTCCACACCTTCGAGCCGAGCGCCACCGCGCCGGTGGTGTCGTCGTCCACGCGAAAGCAGGCGCGGGTATGGAACAGCATCGTCAGCGAGCGGCTGGCGTCGTCGGCCCGCCACGAGTGCGCGGCCATCACCGCGACGAGTCCCCACTTGCGCCCGTGCTGGATCACCGGCTCCAGCGCATCGGCCACGCCTTTTGTTTTGAAAAAGGTGTTGCTCTCGTCGGCGATGAACATGAAGTACGGCAATCGCTCCAACCCACGCCGCGCCGCTTCGCGGTTGTACTCATCGAGATTGCCGGGCATCAATCCATCGCGGGCAGCGGCGCGATACAGCTTCGAGCGCCGGGTGAGTTCTGCGCCGAGCAGTTCGACGAGCGCCATCAGTTCGCCGCCCGTCTGCGCTACCGGCGCGGCCGCGACCATGCTCCAGGCGTCGGGGTTGAAGGTGTGGCCGAGCGCATCAGCCAGATACAACTGCCAACCGTGCGCGCGGGCAGAGAAGGCCAGCGCCTTGAGGAACGTGGACTTGCCCGACCCTTGCGCGCCGGTAACAAGCCCGCTGATGAAAACTTCAGGCCGCGCGGTGATCGCGCCAGAGAAGCCAACGCCCAGCGGCAGGGTGTCAAACGGAATCGAGTCGGGCAGGGGCGCGTTGGCCGGCAGGCGCGGCGGCGCGGACAGCGGCACGCAGTAGCGCAGGCCGTTGTGGTTGCCGAGCACTACCGGCACGCCGCCGAGCAGGGTGCTCATGTCGTGCGTCAGGTTCGGTTCATAGTACGGTTTGAGCGAGCCGGTGAACTGGAGAGCGCGGTTTGCATCCATCACCCCGAACAGGTAACGCCGCCCGTCGCGCTCGGTCGCCAGCCACTCGCGCGGCGTGTCCAGCCCTTTGGCCCGCAGCACTTGCGGGATCACCCGCATGGCTTTGTCGATGGCTGCATTCTGAGTCTGAGTGTTCATCTGTGCCTCCGTGTTCTGTTTCTATTCTTCAGCTTGCCCTGACGCGAAGCGTGCCGAAGGGCCGCTTTCGAGCAGTTGCAACTCCGCTTCGTCAACCCAACCGACGATTGCGCCGGCGGGCTTGACTTCGCGCCATCGGCCCTCGATAGTGTCACCGTCGCCGATCGGCAGTTGACCGTCGCCTTCGGCAATGGCGCTGGCCGCAGGCAGGCGCGACGCATCGGAGTCGGGCCGGCGCGGTGTTGCGGCAGTGGCTGCGACACGTTGCAGTGCAACGGGGCGCGTCGTTTTCTCGCGCTCGACAGCGCCGACCTTCAACCGTTCCGTTGTCTCCAGCGCAACCGGCGCCGGCGGCGGGGGCGGGTAGGGGCTGTGTTGAGCCTGCGCCAGTGCCACGCCAATCGCGCCCATCACCGCCCGCGCCTGGTCTTCCGGCGCGGCCACCTGCGGAACGGTTACGGCGTTGCCATCCACGACGACGGCCGGGCCGGGCAGCCTGAGCGGATCGATAATCGCCTGTCCGTGCGGTGTGTCCAACATGAAAACTGGAGCGCCGAACGGGCCGTGCGTAAACATGGATTTGCGTTTGCGAAAGACTTGAATGAGCACGAACAGGCCGAAGGCCAAAACGAACAGAATGACTGCCGCCGCGATCAATCGCAATCCCCAGGCAATGTCGGCCACCCAACGGGCGCGGTCGGCGTCGGCTTGCTCTGCGTTCAGCGCAATCTGAACTCGTGTGGCCTCGATGGCCGCCGTCCGCGTGGCCTCGACGGCAAGGACGGCGGTCGCGGTGGCGCTGGCATGAGCCTGCTCGGTCATCTGCAATTCGACAACGGCTGTGCTAGTGGCGTTGGCGTGGGATTGCTCGGTCATCCGCGCATTGTCAATGGCCGTCGCGGTTGCGTTAGCGTAAGCAGTGGACGTGGCATTGGCCGCAGTCGCTTGCACGTTTTGAATGTCAATGGCGAACTGAACCGCGCGCGACGTGCCGGTGGCCGCCGCGTCGCGCAGGTACTGGTCGTACTGCACGGTGGCCCCTAGATCGGGGTTGAAGGCGCTGATCTCGCCGGCCGCCGTCGGCGCGCAGGCGGCGAGGGCCAGCGCTAACAGGAAGAACGCGGTCAGAATGAGATTGTTTTTCATAGCTCGCCCTTCGCGCCCGCTTCTCTGTACTTGCATTGACTTCCAAAATAGCGCATACTCAAAGCGTGCGTTCCCCACTCCATCTCAACACACCCGACCGCGAACCGGATTTCATTTTGCAACCGCGTAAAACGCGCTTTGTAATACTTCTGGTGTACGGTCTTGCTCCGGCTTCGCTGGTAATGCTCTGTCTTGTGTTGTTGACAGCCCCCCTCGATTTAAGCGTGTTCGCGCGGCTCATCTTGTTCTACGGCATCCCGCTGGTCTGGCACGAGCCTCTGCACTATCTTTTCTATCGGTTGATAGGCATCCCGGCCCGCCTGAACTGCATTCGCACTTGGCTGCCCAAAGATGTTGCCACCTTTCCCGCTTCGATGACTGCGGTTGCCGCTGCGCCAATCATTGCCAACGCCGCCCTGTGCGCGGGGGCAGCTTTGTTTATGCCGTTCCCGCCATTGGCGGCTGTCACGGCGCTGTTTTACGTCGTCTCGCTTCATGCCAGCGACTTGGCTGTTATTCGCCACTGGGGTGCATTTCAGTTTGGTGGCGGCTGGTAAGCAATGCGCCACGCTTGATCAAAGCGCTGGCTCATAATGGCCGTGCGGACTGGCAACAGGTTTTCTAGCCCGCTGCGGCTCCAGCGCATGCCCGGCCCGCCGAGGCGTGCTTTGTATTGCTTGCAGCCGCTTTCGACCATGCCACTGCCAATCGGATAGCCGTCTTCGCGCAGTTCCAGGTAATTCATTCGCCGTTGATGCTCGCGGAAGTAACCCGCTTCGCGGCTCAGGCCTTCTGCCAATTTCGGTTTGGCTTTCGCCCACTGCTCCAGTTGGTCAGCAATCCGTTCCGCGTGACCCTCGAAGAGTATCTTTTCGCCGTCCTTGTCTCCGCTTGATCTTTTCTCGCGCCGCTGTTAGTGATGATGGCAGCGCCTTTCGCGTTTGGATCACGTCTGCGGCGGATCGCTAGGCGTGCCGCCGCTCTCTCGACGACGCTTCCGCTGCCGCCAACGGCGCTGCCGGTCGCGGTACATCAGCCATGCGTCGCGCACAACACCGGGATATTGCATCCGATCTAGTTGCGAAAGCCGGTAGAACAGCCGTATGAACAACACCCAGATTGCGGCCAACAGCGGCAGTTTGAAAACCCACCACATCGGGTCATGCACGATGTACCAAACCCCCAGCGCCCCCGTCAGCAGCCAGAAGGCGCACTCGATGCGGCTCTGCGCCGGCATGATGAAATCCAGCGCGTTATCAAACTGCCGGAAGGCGCGCATGAACGGCTCACCGCGCTCGTCAATCTGACGGATAATCGCGCCCGCTTTTTCTTCCCACTCTTGCAATTTCCCCATTAGAAAATCTCCTTGACGCGCAGCGTCGGCAGCGGTTGGCCCGGCTATTCGCGCGATCCATTCTCATAGCGCGTTGACGAAGCGGGACGCTGCGCGAGGCGCGGGGCAGGGTGGTTGACAGGTTTGCGCTTGCTCGGCTTCGACGTCAGCAGATTGAGCGTCCAGAGGAGCGGCGCAAATCCAAACTGCCAGTCTTCCACGATCGTTCGCACTGCCTCGCGCCAGTTCTGGCGCACCAGTTCCCACCCGACTGTTGCCCACAGTTCGGAGCCGAATGAGAAAAACAGGAAGGTGATGAAAAGCGTGGCCAAGAACCGCAAAGCCACTGCCAGCACAGCCTCGTTCCCGCCGGCGTATGCCGCGTTCAGGTAGTACCACGTGGTAATTACGTCCACAAACATGCTCGCCCCAAATACGAGCGGGAACGGGTTGTCTTTGAACGACAAGATTGCATTCCAGACGGACTCAAGGATGGATAGGTCGCCGTCGTCGTCTTCGCGTCGTTCGTCGCTGCCATTGGCGGACTCGGTGGTCAGCCAAAAGATAAATTGAATGGCGCTGAACAGCGCGCCGCCGAGCAGGGCCAGTTCAAGGCCAATCACGCCGCCTTGAGTCACTTTCACTGCCGGGTTGTATACGTCCGATTGATCAATGGTCACTTGCCCACCCGTCATCTCGACGACGCCGGTGGCCGAGAAGGTGACGTTGGCCCAGACGAGCCGGCCGGACACGTACAGCACAAACGCGCCGAGCAGAACTGCGAGCACCGCTTGCCAGCCTGCGACAGCAGGAATATATTTTGACAGTAGACGTGTCATCTGTTTTTTTCCTTTGCGCTAATTCCTTCTGTGTCTCAATGTGCGCGGCGCGGGCTGATGGCGCTGTCGCGCCGGATATTTTTTATTGCCCGACGCCCGATCCGCATTCCGTAGCCGACGAGCAGGCCGATCAGCATGGCAACGAGCGCCGCGCACAGCACCGCGAGGGCGCTGACGGTAGTGTTGCTCGTCACCGCCACGATGGCGCTCGCAATAAGCGCCACGAGCAGCGCAAACCCGATCAGCTTGATCGCCAACTTGGGTCTCATTCCGGTTTCCGGGACTCCATCTTTATTCTTGGCATCTTCTCGCCGCGCGGCCAATTCCCGTCAATGGCGCGGTAACGGGCAGTTAGTTTCGCCCATGTCGCGTCGTCGTTCAGATTGACGATGACAAACCCCTGGCGCTCGAACTCGGCGCACACGTCGCGATCCGGGAACCGGGTTGCGATCTTCGACGATTTCGGAGCAGTCTTCGGAGCGGCTTTTCTGACACGGCGGCGAACGCGAACAGCCTGAGCCGGGCAGGGCGCTGGCGCTCCTCGCGGACGATGTTCTCGATGTCCCGAGCGTCATCGTTGCAGCCGAGCAATTCAAGTGTGTTGGCAAGGTGCTGGTACGTCAGCGAGTCCCACGACCAGCCGCTCGACTCTTCCGTGAGTAGCAGCGGCTCAACCTGATGGCGCATGAGCGACAACAACCGCCACACAACGCCAACTGCCTGGTTCGGATCGCGGCAGTCCAGCCCGAACGGGCACACGCCCAGCGCGCGCAGCTTGATGTGGCGATACTGCTCGTCGTGATCGGTTGGCATGGCATAGCTCGCATACCCGCTTTCGATTTTCGGCGGAAACAGCGATATGAGGTCATAGCCGTCTTTTTTCTTTCTCCGAAATCGCCCGCAACTTCTCAGGCGGCGGGCCAGCCTTGCCGCACAATTTTGAGCCAATGGCGCTCTCGTAGCGCCGAGGGCGCGCACCAGAGACAGGGCAGGGGGCGGCCCGGCCTCTCTGATGCGCGCCCGCCGCGCGGCGAGCCATCGCCATGAAAAAATATTCCCACTGGCTATTGCGCTCTCAGCGGGGATTTTGGTACACTATCTCCGCCGGCAGCTACCACTGCCAGCCCCAGCGCCCTGTCTCAAAGCAGGGCGCTGGTGTTTTATTTGTTGTGTAAAGGATCACTTGCCCGCGCCCGGCGCGCCCCCGTCAGGGCGCGCCGGTGAAGGAGACATGCGCGGGCAAGTTCAGATGGATTGGGGGGGAGTGTAGCATTAATAATACGGATTTGTCAACAGTAACAATCAAACCGTATTATTGGGGAATAAGAAAGCGACTGGGACTCCAGTCGCTTTTAGATCGGCCTGTTTATTCTACGACCAGCGTTTCTCGCTTTCGCCTACGATATTCGGCCACATCGGGGCGCTTGAGTTGATAAGGTTGGCCAGCGTCGTCGAGCAGGGGGACACGACGAATACCAAAATCGTGGCGCACCTTGTAAATGGCTACACAGTAGGCCATATCAGCGTGATCCAGTTCCACAGGATGCTTGTCCGCCACGATCCCAACATATTCAGACTTAATCCAATCACGAATTGTTGTGCTTGGCACATCGTATTCTTTTGACGCTTCTGCAATGGTGATCGGATGGCCGCGCAGACGCTTGAATTGGTCGCGGCCGATCAATTTCAATTGCTCATTCACGCGCTCAATATCAGCAACGCGCTTTGCGCTCTGTTTGCTCACAGCCATCTCTCCATTAATCGTGATGGCTCTGATTATACCCGCCGCGATGCGTTCGCGCAGTGCGCGGACGGGCAGGCCGGTGAGATGCGAGGCATCTTTGATGGATATATAAGTAGGGAGGTTAGGGGGTTGCTGAAGCATTCTCTTCTCCATTCTCCACATGGCAAGGGCTTATGAGTCCCCTGCTCTACCACTGAGCTACGTCGCCGAATAGTTGTG
>CAYYCF010000069.1:0-10538 GCA_964470235.1 uncultured Anaerolineales bacterium
CGGATACATGGTGCTGGTTTCAAAGCCGCGCACCTTGAATGCGGACGGGGTGAGGATGGAAGCGCGGATGTACTCACCCGCCGATTGCCCTTGCACCCGCGCCGCCGCCCGCGTGGCGACGCCTTTCAACGACGGGCCGACCAGGACGACATCGTCGAGCGAATGGCACAGCGTGCAAGCCGGGGCGCGGTCGCTGCCGGTGGTGAAAATTTGTTCGCCCAATTGAATCTGTTCGTCGGCGCGCTCGTTACTGCCGGTGGCGCGGATGATGTTCGTGCCGACGGTGAGAGCCCACACGCCGCCGTCGTCCCAGCGCAGAACGTAGCCGGTGAAATCGGCCAGCAGAGTGAGGATCAACAACAACAGGCCGAGGAGATAATTGAAGCGGCGTTTTTTGTAGCCGCCGGTGATCACAACTCTGAGCGCGTGCAGGGTGACGGCCACGACCATGCTTTGCGCCGCCCAATAGTGCAGGTTGCGGATCAGCCATCCGTACGGCGCGACGTAGGCGATGAGTTTGACGCTTTGATACGCGCCGGCAATCGTCGGCTCGTAGAAGAACATTTCCAACAATCCCGTGACGAGCAGAATCAAAAACAGGGCGATGCTGATGCCGCCCATACCCCACGTGTATTTGAAGCTGGCTTCGCGCTCCGGGAGGTGCGGCGGGTGGAGATGGGAGAAAAAGGAGGGGCGGGTGGGCATGGAAGTTGACAACGGATGGAACAGATGGGAACGGATGTCAGGAGGCTGGTTTCAGCCTATACGAGCTATTCACTTTCTTAGATCGATCTACGACGATCTGTCCGGCGCTGTCCCAGAATAATTGAAGATAGGGGAGCGGGCGCGCGGCCGGGCCGGTGATCACTTGCCCTTCGTGTGTGAAGCGGCTTCCGTGACAGCGGCAGGCAAACTCGCCGCTCTCTTGATGGCGCACCAGGCAGCCGAGATGGGTGCACACGTTATCGAGCGCAAAATACCCGCCGTCGTCTTTTTGCAAGAAGAGTCGGGCGCGCTCGATGGCGGCGGGGAGCGGCGGCAACCCGGAAGGCGTCCCCAATGGAATCACGGTCGGGTCGGGCGCGGGCGGGCGGTAGGCGATGAAGCGCGCCGCCTGCCACAAGCCGATCCCGCTTGGGATGGCCCAGGCCCAGCCGAGAAGCTGCAAAAACCGGCGGCGAGAGAGAATCCTATTTGGGCGTTCCATGACATTCACGGCAAGACTGCGCGTCTTGCTGTTCCACGTTTTGTTTGCAGGCCGAGCCTTGCACCGGCGGCACGAAATAAGTTTTGCCCGTCACGCGCGAGGTGAGAACCAAACGATTGTCTTCAAAGCGCACCGCGCCGAGCGCCTCGCCGTTGGGCGCTTGGATTACGGTATCGCCCTCGTGCAACGAATAGTTGTCGTTGAGTTTGTCGCGCCGGAAGGCCGGATCGTTTGGATCGCTGATCGTAATCAGGGACGGCGGTTCGTCGAGCGTGCCGTGACAAGTTTTGCAGGCGACGAGCGGCAAGGCGGCGATGTTTGGATAAATGTATCCGTCGCCCATCGCTTCGGCGGCATTGTGGCAGTCAATGCAATCCAACTCGCGCTCGCACAGCGCGGCCGTGTCGGCGCGGTGCGGGTTGAACGTCGCGGCCGGGTCGCGCGGGGTGAAGGTGACGGCGTCCACCGAGTAAGTGCCTTGCCCGTGACAGCGGGCGCACTGGGATGTTGGCATCAGCAGTGTGAGCTTGTGCAGCGCCGGGCGGCCAGGCTCGTCGCGTTTGATCGTCGGGTCGCCGCCTTCGTACAGTCCTTCGGTTGAATACGGAACGTGGCATGCGGCGCAACCCGTGCCGCGATAGTAGCCCGGCGCGGCGAGGGGTTGGGCGTTGATGTGGCAGGTAAGACATTTTTCGGCAAAGGCGCTGACCGCGGGGTGATTGTACTTGGCCGGGTCGAACGCGGCCAGCGCGGTGAATGTGTTTGGCTTGTCGTAGACTGTAGTCTGCGCGGCGTTGATGCCGGTGGGCGGGCCGTCGAGCCCGTTGGCCTTCAGCACGGCGTTGATCGCTCCGGCGTAAGTGGCCTGCAGGCTGTGCTGCACGCGAACGATGTGATTGCGATTGGCGGCCAGATCGCCGCCGTGACAATCGGACGTGCCGCACGTTTGCTCCACGACAGACAGATCGGCGGGATTGCCGCCCGGGCCGAGCAGGCCGGCGTGCGCTTCCGTCATGTCGAGCGATAAGCCATCGCCGCCGTGACACGACACGCACCCGAACACATCCACCGGATGCGAAGCGCTGATCTCTTCGATGCCGTTGTGACAGGTTAGACACAGCTCCGGTTTGTTGTTGAGGGTCGGCACGAGCGTCCGCACTTGCCCGCCGGGTTGATACTTCGTCCACGGCGGATTCGATTGCCGCCATTCGGCGACGCCCAGCGCGACCGCGAGGGCGAGCGAGCCGAAGATGAGAGGGGTGTAATGTCGAGCGCTCATGTGACAACTACGCAAGCATCCTGAGCAGAGCGGCGGTGTTTTCCCGCCGCGCAGTCGAAGGATGCGGTTGATTTGCTCTTGAAACGTGCCCTTTGACTGCGCGGCGCGCTCGCGAAGCGCGCCGCGCTCCGCTCAAGACGCTTGTTGTTCTTTCGCGATTGTTGATCATCGCAGCGCCCCTCGTATCGTCAACCCGCCGACGACGATGACGATCAAGAAGAAAATAATTTGCGCGGCGCGCCCAGGGCGGTTGAACCACTCGGCGACGCCTTCGTCTTTGCGATCGATGAACGGCAGGGCCGCCAGCAGTCCGGTGACGACGAGCGGCACAAGCACCCCGGCGATGGCCGGCGGCCACAAGCGCAAAAGCTCCTGTACCCACAAAAAAATCCACGGCGCGCGAATTTCACCGGCGGCCAATCCTTGATCCGGCGGACTGCCGACGGGGGCGTCGAAGAATGTGGATATGAGGACGAGGGCAGCGATTGTGATGAAGAAGGCCAGTGTTTCCGTGCGGACCAGCCGCTCGCGGTTAATGCGAGGCGCCAGAGGTTTGCCTGCCGCGCGCTCTTGATGCGATATGCCGCCGTCGCGCCGCACTTTGAAGGAGTGCCAACCGATGAGAAAGATCATCGGCACAATCAACCCGACGATGTGCCACACGTAAAAGCGCAGCAGCGTCGCTTCGCCGATCATAATTCCGCCGACGATCATGCGGTACAGCCCTTCGCCGGCGCTGATCGTTTCGCCCGGCTCGCCGGAGACGGCCGTGCAGGCGGCGAGGAGGAGGGTGAGGGGGAGGAGACGTTTCATGCGGCAGCGTGAGGCGTGACTCGTGATGCGTGAGGCGTGTGAGGGGGATCACGTGTCACGCATCACGAGTCAATTATTTCGCCGGCACCAATCTGTAGATCGCATTGATGTCGTTGAAGTAAATGAACCCATCCGGCCCGGCGACAATGTCGGTGGCGCAGCGGGCGCGGCCCAGTTCCCAGCGCAAATCGCCGCCCAGCACTTTCGTGCCGCTCTCGTCCGTCTTGAGAACAACCATCCGCCCCAAATTGTACGCGCACAAAAAAATATGATTTTGCCATTCGGGAAATTTGTCGCCGGTGTAGACCATGACTCCGGTCGGCGAAATGGGCGGCGTCCACGACACCAGCGGGCGTTTGAACGGATAGTCATTGCCCACGGATTGATCTTCGCATAACCCTTCTTGACGCCAGCCGTAATTCCCTCCGGCCACAACCAAATTCAATTCGTCGTCGCAATCGGGGCCGTTTTCGGTCGCATAGAGCAGTCCGTTGGTCGGGCTGAACGTGAAGTCAAATGAATTGCGGAAGCCGCGCGCGAAGATGGTGCTGTTCGGGTCGGGGTTGTCGGGCGGGATGCCGACCGGCACGGTGGGGATCACGCGGTGAATTTTTCCCTGCGGCGTATCCGGTTCATTGGCGACAGCGATGTTGTTCGTCGTGCCGATGGTGATGTACAGCATTCCGTCCGGGCCGAAGTGAATGTTGCCGCCGTTGAGAATAGTGGAATCGGTGAACTCAATGGACGCTTCGAACGCCACTTGCGGATCGGAACCCACGCCGTTTTTTTCAGTGAAGCGGACGACTCGATTGTATGGCTTGTCGCGGGTGTGTTCGGGGTCAGACCAGGTGTGATACACCCAGACGTAATGATTCTCGGAGAAATTTGGATCGAGCGCCAATCCGAGCAGGCCGCGTTCGCCGGCGGCATCGGTGGGCAAAACGATCACCGGCTGGGGTTGAAGTTTTCCGTCCGCGTCGGCCACGCGCACCGCGCCGTATTTTTCGGTGAAGAACAATCGGCCGTCCGGAGCGAACTCCATCGCCACCGGGAAGTTGAGGTTATCAATGAACTTTTCGACGTTGTAGTGGACGGTGAGTTCTTGCAGTTGCGGCAGAGGGCCGGTGTAATCGGTCACCCCGACGTTGATCTCGCCGACGGGCGTGGGTGTGGCGGCTGGCGCTCCGCCGCAAGCGGCGAGCAGGGCAATGACGGCAGTGGCGCACAATGTGATTGATGAGAAGAGACGATGAGTCATAGAAGTTTCCTCGTAACAGTCGGCATAGTCCAGTAAATTTACTTGCGTTCCCCATCTTCGTCGTGTGTCAGACATCACGGAGAAAGAAGGTCGTCTGTCACTCGTTTGGGGCGGCCTTTTAGACATCTGATTATAATTGGAACTGCCGGACTGACCACATGCGCCTTAATTTGAAGTTTCTCGTTCGCTCCCTCATTCTCGTCCTCGCCGTCACCGCCGTTCTGCTGGCGGCTGTTTCGATTCTTCCGCCTTCCGTTCTTCGCAACATCATCGCCTTGTGGATCACGCGGCCTCCTGATCCGACTCCGCCGCCGCCGACCCTCCTCGCCCCGCGAGGCGACCTGCCCGCCGGGCCGGGCGGACTCCTGGAATGGGCGCAAACTTCCGGCGCGGCCTTCAACCCGGTGGGCAGCGGATTCTTCTTGCGGCTGGACGATGGCACGGTGGTCGCCGTCACCACCTCGCACAGCGTCGGCGACATTGGCGATCCCGGCAATACGCTGGAGCGAATCGCGTTTGGTATTGCCGGGCAAGATGGATTCATCGCCGAATTTGGTACACTGGTCGGCGACCCCGGGGCGCCGCGTGCCGGCGACGATATGACCGTAGACTATGTTTTGTTGAAAACCGACCAGGCCGTTGATCCGAACCTGATCTTGACTCCCGATCCGCGCGGCGGGCCGCAGCCCGGCGAGCGCGTGTTGATGTACAGCGGGCTGGGCAGCGCCGGTGAACTGCCGCCCATTCTGCCAGGCACGGTGCAATCGGCGGATTCAAGTGCAGTATGGGTCTTGATGGATGACTCGATTTATCCCGGCGGCGCGAGCGGTTCGCCGTTGATCAGCCAGTACACCGGCAAGGTGGTCGGCATGGCCATTGCCACCGCGCCGCGTGGAAGCAGCTATATGATTGCGTTTCATCCGATTGGTTCAATAGTGCAGAAGGCGATGGCGGCAGAACGGTTCGTAAGGATCGTAGAGTATCGCCGATGAGTTCTTCAGTTTCCCGAAAGCGGAAACTGCCGTAACCGCTCACGGGGTAGCATCCTGAGCGGAGCGGCGGTGTCGTTCCGCCGCGCAGTCGAAGGATGCGGTTCTCACGCGTGACCCGCATCCTTCGACTGCGTTCCGAGAACAACACTCGGAACTCCGCTCAGGATGCTTCACCATTCGAGGCTGAATAGTTACCAACTGCCCAAGTAAACACAAATCACCCAGACGGTTTTAGGGCTATAATTCTAGGCGATCCAAGGAGGTCGTGATGAGCAAAATATTTCAGCCACACAAATTATCGTTTGGCGAGCTAACGCGAATGTTGCGGGAGTACGAACAAAAACATGGCGTTTCGACGATTGAGTTCTTCCGCAAGTATGAAGCCGGAGAACTTGGCGATGACGATGACATGATGATGTGGGCCGGCATCTACCATCCGTACTTGACGTCTCATCCCGTGCGCAAGTTCATGCAGAACGAGGCAATAGCGGTGTGAATATCTACGATTACTTCTCTGGCCTTGAGCGCGGATTGACGAGGAACGTCAAGATCGGCTCACCGGAGCATCCCATAATCTGCTTGGCATCGGATGACAACAATGGCCTCATCCGGTGCCGAGTTTTCTTTTGGGATGGCAGCTAAGACGAAATGTTTTCCTCCTTCCGTTCTTCCCGCCCGCGACCTGCCGACGAACCCTTCGTCCGCCCGTCCGCCGATCAACTTCGGCGGTTGTTCCGCTACCTCGCGCCGTACCGCGGTTGGATGACTATCGCCGTGATCGCGCTGACGTTTGGCGCGGCGTTGGGCTTGGTCTTTCCGTGGGTCATGCAAACGTTAGTGGACGCGGTGTTGACGCGCGGCGACCTGGCGCAGCTCAACCGCATCACGGCGGTGCTGATCTTCGTCTTTCTGGTTCGCTCCGTCTTCTACTATTTTCAAGGCTACTCGCTTTCGTACGTCGGCGAGCGCGTGGTGGTGGACTTGCGCCGCGAAGCGTACACGCACTTGCACCGCCTCAGCTTGCGCTTCTACGCCGACCGGCGCGTGGGCGAACTTGTGTCGCGTTTGTCGTCGGACGTGACGCTGGTGCGCACCACGCTGACCAACAACATCGCCACTGTGTTGAGCCAGGGGCTGACCTTTATCGGCTCACTGGCGCTGATGCTCGTCCTCAATTGGCGGCTCACCCTCTTCATCCTTCTGCTGGCGCCGGTGGTGGCCCTGAGCGGCGTGCTGTTCGGGGCGCGTCTCCGAAAACTTTCGACCGCGGTGCAAGACCAATTGGCCGACGGCACGGCGATGGCCGAAGAGGCGCTCACGGAAGTGCGCGTGGTCAAGGCCTTTACCCGCGAGGGGTACGAGGTGGGGCGCTACGGCGATCAAATGGAGCGCGCCTTCGGCATGACCATGCGTTTGACGCGCGTGCGCGCCGCCTTCGGGCCACTGATCACGTTTCTGGCGTTTGGCGCGCTGGTGGGCATCCTCTGGTTCGGCGGGCGCGAAGTGCTGTCCGGCCGGCTCACCGGCGGCGCGCTCATTGCCTTCTTGGTCTACGGCGTCAACATTGCCTCGTCCATCGGAGCGTTCACGAATCTTTACACACAGATTCAAGAGGCGCTGGGCGCGTCGCGCCGGATTTTCGAACTGCTCGACGAAACGCCGGAGATCAAAGACAAACCGTCGGCCCGCCCCTTGCCGTCGTTGGCCGGCCGTCTCACGTTTGATGATGTGTCGTTCGCTTATCCCGGCGCGAAGGCCGTTCTGCACCACATCGAATTGGAAATACAACCAGGCGAGGTGCTGGCCCTGGTCGGCCCGTCCGGCGCCGGAAAGTCCACGCTGTTTAACCTCATTCCGCGCTTCTACGATCCCACGTCCGGCGCGGTGTGCGTCGACGGCTGCGATTTGCGCGACGTGACTCTGGACTCACTGCGTGGCCAGATCGGACTCGTGCCGCAAGAGATTCAACTGTTCGCGGGTACGGTGCGCGACAACATTCGCTACGGAAAATTGGACGCTGCCGACTCTGAACTAGACGCCGCCGCCCGCGCCGCCAACGCCGACGAGTTCATCGCCCGTCTGCCGCAGGGCCTTGATACGCTGGTCGGCGAACGCGGGGTCAAACTTTCCGGCGGCCAGCGGCAGCGCGTCGCCATCGCCCGCGCCATTCTCAAAAACCCGCGCCTGCTTCTGCTGGACGAAGCCACGTCGAGTCTCGATTCGGAATCGGAAGGCCTGGTGCAAGAGGCATTGGAACGGCTGATGCAAAAAAGGACGTCGGTCGTCATCGCCCACCGCCTGTCCACCGTGCAGAAGGCGAATCGGATCGCGGTGTTGGATCAGGGCTATTTGGTGGAACTCGGCACGCACGCCGAGTTGATTGCAGCCGACGGAGTGTATGCGAGGTTATATAAGTTGCAGTTTAGAGACTCCGCAGTCGCCGTAGGAGCGGATGGTATCCGCGATTAAGAAATGGCAAAAATCGTTTCGCTGCCCCCGGTTTACGTTATCGGCCATCTCAACCCCGACACGGACGCCATTGCCTCGGCGATGGGTTACGCCTGGCTTCTGCGTGAGCGCGACGGGCGCAACGCCATACCGGCGCGCGCCGGCGCGGTCAATCCGCAGACGGCCTGGGCGTTGAAGACCGCCGGGATTGATGCGCCGATCCATTTATTCGATGCCTCGCCCCGTTTTGATCGCATTGCGCGATCCCTGCCGCCCCTTCTGCCCGATCGGCCTCTGCGCGAGGCCTGGGCCGCGGCCTCGGCCAGCCGGTCGGGCGCGCCGGTTGTCGCCGCCGACGGCGCTCCGCTGGGACTGGTCACCGGCGGCAGCGTGTTTGAATTCTTCTCGCGGCAGTTGGATGAGCGCGTCGATCTGGAAAATGTCGCCGTGTCGCGCGTGCTGTCCGTGCCGTGCCGCGATGCGATGGATGCCGACGTGCCGCGCTTTCCGTTGACCATGCGCGTGCGCGACGGACGGGCGCGCGTCATCCGCGACGAGCGCGACGATTTTTTTGTGGTGCGCGAAGACGGCTCGTATTTCGGCATCTGCCGCACGCCGGACGTGCTCAACCCGCCGCGCATGCAGATCGTGCTCGTGGATCACAATGAATTATCGCAAGCCATCGGCGCGCTGGACGAAGCCGATTTGATCGAAGTGCTCGACCACCACCGTTTGGGCAACCCGCCCACCAAAACGCCGATCCCGTTTACCGCCGATCCGGTCGGCAGCACTTGCACGTTGGTGAGCGAGCGGATCGAATCGGCGGGGTTGAAGCCGCCCGCGCCGATGGCCGGAATGTTGTTGGCCGGTCTGCTCTCGGATACGTTGATACTGAAATCGCCGACGACGACTGAACGCGATCATCAAGCGGCGGGGCGGTTGGCCGGTTGGGCGCTCGCCCCGCAAGGGGGCGGGCTACATTTCGAGAATTTTCGAACTTTCGGCGAAGCCCTTTTGTCCGCCGGATCGGGTTTCGCCGCGCGCGCCGCCGACTCGATCCTCAACGCTGATCTGAAATTGTACGAGGGCGGGGGGATCAAATTCGGCGTGGCGCAAGCCGAAGCGGCGAGCCTGCACGAATTAAGCGAGCGGCTGGGCGAAATCGCCCCGGCGATGGACACGCTATGCGAGGCGAGAGGATTGAAACTGGCCGTGCTGATGGTGACCGACGTCGTGCGCGGCGCGAGCCGCCTGGTGTTGGCCGGGCCGGAGGCGGGGCGCTTGAACGATTTGCCTTATACGCGCATGCCCGATGGAACGCTCGATGCGCCCGATCTGATGAGCCGCAAAAAACAATTGCTCCCGGCGATTTTGGGACTGTTGGAATAGCGATTTTTCATCTTGCGGTAGTTGAGGTAAACTAATAGATATGGCCGTTCAAGTGTCGCGCCGCAAGACGACTCGCAAACCCAAGCCGCGCCTGCCGCGCAAAGTGAAAGCCGCGCTGGACGATTTTCAGCGTCGGCTTCTCGAACTGTTCCCGAACGAGATCAATCAACTGATTCTCTACGGCTCTTATGCGCGCGGCGAGGCCACGCCGGACTCGGATGTGGACGTGATGGTGGTGGTGAAGTGGACTGATTCCGAGCGAGTAGGTGGATATTACCTGGATAACATAGCCGACCCGCGTTGGCAGACGATTATTGATCAAGCCGTGAAAGCAATGATTGAGCGGGAGGGGCCATTTATATCTGCGCTTGTCATTGGTGATCGATTGTTCAACACCAATTTGCCGGTTGCAGAAGATGCGCGGATGGAAGGATGGGTGCTATGGAAGAAGAGCCGGCCGATCTAAACGACCCCAAGACCTGGTTGGACTTAGCGGATCTGCGAATGGACGCTGTCCGATCGCTCATGCAAAGTAGCTTTTATGATGATGCGGTGTCCCGCGCCTATTACGGCATGTTCTATGCCGCGAAGGCAGGATTGCTTACGGTAGGGTTGACCGTCAAGAAACATTCGTCAACGGTTGCGTTGTTTACTCAGCATTTTGTGAGGCCGGGAAAGATTGAAGCGCGCTTCGTCAGTCTGTTAGGCCGCGCTCAACAAGCGCGAGAGCGAAGTGATTATGCGCCCAGTATCCCAATGAAGAAATCCGAGGCGGAGCAGATTCTCGCAGATGCCGAGACCTTCATAACGAAGATGAAAGAGATCGTGAAAGCGGCAGGTGAATGATTTCGCTTTTTGAATCGCTTTCTGCGCTCGAAAAGCGCGGCGACTCCGCCGCGCTGTGCACGATCATCCGCGAGCGCGGGAGTGTGCCGCGCCACACCGGAAGCAAAATGCTGGTCTACGCCGACGGGCGTTTCGAAGGCACGATTGGCGGCGGCGAGATGGAAAGCCGGGTTATCTACGATGCGCTCGGAGCTATCCGCACCGGCGCAGCGAAAATTCTAGCGTACGCGCTCGTCGATCCCAAGGGCGGCGACCCCGGCGTGTGCGGCGGGGAAGTGGAGATTTTTGTGGAGCCGATCAAGCCGT
>CAYYCF010000070.1:0-10513 GCA_964470235.1 uncultured Anaerolineales bacterium
TCAAAATCGTGACCGACGCCAAATACGGCGAGATTCTCGGCGCGCACATGATCGGCCCTGAAGTGACCGAACTGCTCCCCGAATTCACGCTGGCGCACAACCTCGAACTGACCGCCGAAGAGATCGCCCGCAACGTCCACGCCCACCCCACCCTGTCCGAAGTGATCATGGAAGCCGCGCACGGACTGACCGGCGGGTACATTCACATGTAGTCTGATAGTCAGATAGTCGAGTAGTCAAGTAGTCAGGTAGTCAAAGCGACTACTCGACTAATAGACTATTTGACCACTCGACTAAATGCGTGAAATAGCAATTCTCGGAATCGGCCAAACGCCCATTGCCGAACAATGGGAAAAATCATTGCGCCAACTGGCCGGTGAGGCGCTCGCCGCCGCAATGGCCGACGCCCATATTGCTGCGCCGCAAGTGCAGGCCTTGTGCGTCGGCAACATGCTTTCCGGCCCGCTCAACCGCCAAGAAAACATCGGCGCGCTCATCGCCGATTGGGCCGGACTGCGCAACGTCGAAGCCTCGAAGATCGAAGCGGCCTGCGGCTCCGGCGCGGCGGCCTTCCGAGCGGGACTTATGGCGGTGGCCTCGGGCGACTATGATGTTGTGGCCGTCGCCGGCGTGGAAAAGATGACCGAGACCGGCAGCCCGTCCACCACCTCCGGCTTGGCCAGCGCCGCCGACGCCGACTGGGAGGCCGCGCAGGGGCTGTCGTTCGTCGCCATCAATGCGCTCGTCATGCGCCGCTACATGCACGAGTTCGGCTGGAAGCACGACGACTTTGCGCCGTTTTCGATCAACGCCCACGCTAACGCCGCGCACAACCCGAATGCCCGTCTGCACGAATCGATCACGCTGAAAGATTACTCCCGCGCGCGTATGGTGGCCGACCCCATCAATTTGCTCGACGCCTCGCCCATCGGCGACGGCGCGGCGGCCATTCTCCTCTGCCCGGCCGACCGTTTGCATGGCAACGGCCATCCGATGATCACCGTCGCCGCCTCCGCCTCGGCCACCGATTCGATTGCGGTGCATGATCGATTTGACCCGATGGCGCTCGCCGCGGCGCAACTCTCGGCGCAAAAAGCGTACGCGCAAGCGGGCCTGAGTCCGGAGGATATTGATCTCTTTGAATTGCACGACGCCTTTTCGATCATGGCCGCGCTCTCGCTCGAAGCGTGCGGCTTTGCGGAGCGCGGGCAGGGCGTGCGGCTCGGGCTGGAGGATCAGATCGGGCCGCGGGGCAAGGTGCCGCTGGCCACGCGCGGCGGGCTAAAAGCGCGCGGCCATCCGGTCGGCGCAACGGGCGTGTATCAGTTGGTGGAACTGACTCAGCAGTTGCGGGGTGAAGCCGGAGCCACGCAAGTGCCGGATGCGAAAATCGGCATGGCGCAAAACATCGGCGGTTCGGGCGCAACGGTCGTCACCCACATTCTTCGGCGCAACTGATTTGCGCAGTGGGCGTTGTTCGGTTACGAACTGCCTGACAACTTTGCCTGGACACACTAATCGGCCGGCCAAAAGTTGGTTGCCAATCCGACCCTGTCATGCTGAGGGGCGAAGCCCCGAAGCATCTCTGGCCTTGAATTGCTGTGGTGAGAGATTCTTCGCGCCCTCTGGGCGCTCAGAATGACACTTCTGCGGCGGCTTTAGGAATGCCCACAGGCACACTACTTGCTCACTTGTGCAAATCACTTACTTGACTATACTTTGAGGTGACTCACCCGTCCAGGAGGGCTACTTTATGATAAACAAATCGCGCTCGCCGCTCGCACTGCTTTCTCTGCTGTGCGCTGCACTCTTGATTACAGCTTGCACTCGTTCGGCCACCACGCAAACGCTGGCTACCACCCCGGCGGAAGGCGTCGGCGGCGGGGGCGAGGGCGTTGGCGGTGGTGACAACGCCACGCAGGCCGTCGAAGCCACCAACGCCGCGGCGATGCAGGCTCTGCTCGTCGCCGGTCAGACACAGACCGCGGAGGCGCAGCTCCTCCTCGGCCCCACGTCTACGCCCACACCGCCTCCCACCCTCGAGCCTACCATCGCGCCCACGCCCAGCGTCACGTCGTACACCGTCAAATCGGGCGATTGGCTGTACCAGATTGCGCGCGATCACAATGTTGACCCCAAAGATTTGATCGCCGCCAACCCGCAAGTTAACCCCAACGCGGTGCTGGTTCCTGGCACGGTGCTCACCATTCCCGTCCCCGGCGGCGCGCCGCCTCCCGGCGCAACCACCACCGGGCAAAAAACGTACGTCGTCAAATCGGGCGACAACTTGTTCCGTATCGCGCTGAACAACAACGTCGCGTATCAAACGTTGGCGCAGTTGAACAACATCCCCGCGCCTTACACCGTTTATCCTGGACAAGTGCTCGCCCTGCCGTAACTTACGCCCCGCCTCTGTTTTTGTAACCACAGATTACACGGATTACACGGATGAAGAAACGAAATCAGTGTAATCAGTGTAATCTGTGGTTTCTTCCCAGGACCTTGATCAATGAAAGTCATTTCGTCTGAGCGCCCGTTTTCTGGCCGCGCCTTCAACCTGCGTGTGGATCAAGTGCAATTGGGAAACGGCGGCACGGCGCAGTGGGAAGTCATCGAACATACCGGCGCGGTGGCGATGGTGCCGCTGGACGCCGACGGCAACGTGATCCTGGTTCGCCAATATCGCCATTCGGTAAACGCCGACCTCCTCGAATTGCCCGCCGGAACGGTGAAGGCCGGGGAAGATTACGCCGTGTGCGCCGGGCGCGAACTGCAAGAAGAGATCGGGATGGCCGCCGCCAACCTTGATCTCATTGGCGAATTTTTCCTCGCCCCGGGCTATTCCTCTGAATTCATGCGACTCTACCTGGCCACCGGGCTCACGCCTTCGTCTTTGCCGCCCGACGCCGACGAGGACATCGCCATCGTGCGGTTGCCTTTCGCCGAGGCCGTGCGCCTGGCCGCCAGCAATGAACTGCGCGACGCCAAATCCATCGCCGGGCTTTTGCTGGCCGCGCATCGCCGATGAAAATTGAAGACAAGACACGAAACAAGAAAGGGAGATCAACTATGGCCTCAAAGACTCTTACCTTCAAACGAATCATCAACGCCCCGCCCTCGGCGGCCTTTCGCGCCTTCACCAACTCCACCGCCCTGCGCGAATGGCTGTGCGACACAGCTACGACCGACCCGCACAAGGGCGGGCGTTTTTACGTGGCCTGGGGCAGCGGCTTTTACGCCGGCGGCGAATACACTGCGCTTGCCGCGAATAAAAAGGTGGCCTTCACCTGGCGCGGCAGGGGCGACCCCGACGCGACGAAAGTGCAAGTGTCCATCGCCGAGAAGGACGGCAGCAGTATCGTGAAGTTAGCCCACACCGGAGTCGGTTCGGGCAAGGCTTGGGTTAAAACAGCTCAAGCGATCACTCGCGGTTGGGAACGCGGGCTGGACAATTTGCGCTCGACGCTGGAGACGGGCGAAGACCTGCGGCTCACGCTTCGCCCGATGCTCGGCATTACCGGCGATGCTTTCGACGGCGATGTCGCCAAAGAGCTCGGCGTGCCGGTGGCGGCGGGGGCGCGGTTGAGCAGCACGCTCGAAGGCATGAGGGCGCACGCCGCCGGTCTGCGGCAGAACGACGTGCTGGTTAAGGTAGGCGGCAAGAAGGTCAGGGACTTCGGCGCGTTGAGCTACGTCCTGCAAAACTTCCGCGCGGGCGACAACGTGCCGGTCGTCTTCTATCGCGGCGGCGACAAAAAGACGGCGATCATGACGCTGTCCAAACGCCCGATGCCCGACATTCCGGCCACGGCCAAAGAGCTGGCGGCGGCGCTTCGCGCAATCTACGATGAGCTCGACGCCGAGTTGGAAAAGTGTTTCGAGGGCGTGACTGAGGCAGAGGCGTCATTCAAGCCCGGCCCGAAAGAGTGGAGCGCGAAAGACGTCGTGGCGCATTTGATGGCCGGTGAGCGCGACGGGCACAGCTTCATTACCGAAGTGATCGGCGGGCACGAGCGGTACCTCGACGACTACAGCGGCAACGTCGAGGCGCGACACGCCGGGATTTTTGCAGCCTACCCGACCGCGCGCGCGCTGCTCGACGAATACAGGCGCAGCGAAGTTGAGACGGTGGCCATGTTGGCCGCCCTGCCGCCTGAATTCGTGGCGCGCAGAAGCTCGTACTGGCGCATCGCTTTTAACTGGCTCCAGCCGTCATTTCACACCCGCGACCACTTCGACCAGATTCGCGCGGCCATTGAGGCGGCGAGGAAGAAATAGACGGGTGAGCAGGCAGTATCATCGTAGTCAACCCAATGACGACGGACGACGGACGACACACGACATACGTTCCGTCGTCCGTCGTCCGTCGTCTGTCGTCATCTTCCTCCTCGGCCTGCTGATCTTCATTCCGACTCTCGCTCCAAGCCTCGTCTTCGGCGACCCTACCGAATACACGCTCATGCCGCATCTGTGGGCCATCCTGCATCCGCCGGGCTATGCGTTCATGACTCTGCTCGTCAAGTTGTGGCAGACGATCATTCCGGTTGGAACGCTGGCCTACCGCACGAATCTACTCTCCGCATTTGCGGCGGCGGGGGCGGGGACGATGGTGTTTGAGGCGGTGCGGAATATTGCCCCCACCCCCGGCCCCTCCCCCGTTCGCGAACAGCGCGAACAGGGGAGGGGAGTCCGCTCCCTCCCCTGTCGGTGCTCTTTCGACGGGGGAGGGCCGGGGTGGGGGCCGGGGGTGGGGGCTCTCCTGGCCGCGCTCTCCCTCTTCACCGCTTCCGATTTCTGGCAGCACGCCATCCACACCAACGCCCACATCGTCACCGCCCTGCTGGCGGCGGCTTCTATTTTTTTGCTTTTCCGTTGGCGGGCGACGAAAAACGATCGTTGGCTGTACGCTTTTGGAGTCGTCGCCGGGCTGAGCGTCACACACCATCCCTTGCTCGTCTTAGGTTTTCCGGCGTACGCCGTTTTCATCTTGAGTAGTAACGACTTTAGTCGTTCACCAGCGACTAAAGTCGCTACTACGTTGATCAAAGTTGCGGGCTTTGGCATCGTCGGGCTTTTGCCTTGGCTCTATTTCCCGATTCGATCCGCCATTCAACCGCTGCCGCCCTTCGGGCCGTCCGATATGAACACCGTGAACGGCTTTTTGAATCTGGCGCTGGCCAGAGGATTGACCAACGTCAACCTGTTCCATTTTGGCTGGGCCGAGCAATGGCATAGGCTGATCGTTTTTTGGAGTCTGATTCAACTTCAATTTGCGATACCGATCATCGCGCTGGCCGTCATCGGCTTGATCTGGTTGGGGCGGCGCGATCCGCGCACAGCGCTCTTGCTCGGCTTGCACGCGGCGATTAATCTCGCGTTCATCATGAATTCGGTGCAAGACGTGATGGCCTATTTTCTCGCGCCGCTGGTGAGTATTTCGATTTGTGTCGGCGCGGGAGTCACGGCGCTCCGCGAGTTCCTTGATTTCCTTCAGGTCCCAAAGGTCTTTAAGACCTTTGGACTCTTGGCGCTGCTGGTGTTTCCTCTTGCCAACATTCTTTGGCTCGCCCCGCGCATTTCACTTCGCAATTTACGCGCCGCCGACAATTACGTGGACGCAGTGTTCGCGCATTTCGCCGGAAAGGGCGAGCACGCCGTTCTGCTCTCCGATTGGGAGCACGCCACGCCGTTGTGGTATCGCGGCTACGTGGGCGGGCAAACGCTCGACCCCGCCGACGTGACGGTGGTGTACGTCAACAAGTTGTTTGTGGATGCCGTGTGGGAGAACGTTGACAAAGGCCCGATTTACTTGATTGAGTACAACCGCGACATCGTGAACACCGGCTTCCGTTTGCGCGCCGAAGGAAATTTCTACCGGCTCATTCCGCCGCCCGCAACGGAGAGGCCGCAGATCGCGCATCCGCTGAATGTCTCGTTTGGCTCAGTCGAGTTTCTGGGCTATGACACGCTGACCGACACCGCGCGCGCCGGGGACGTGATCCCGATCATTCTCTACCTGCGCGCGCCGGCCGTTACCGATCACATCATTCATCCTTTTGCCAATTTGGGAGTGTGGGAGCAACGATTCACCACCGACAGCCATTTGCTCACGCCGTATTGGGGCGCGGGCGAGATCATCGCCGAGCGTTGGGAAGTTACCGTGCCGCTCGACGCGCCGGCGGGTGTGTATCCACTGCGAGTGGGGTTTTCGGATTTGACGAGCGGAGCGGACTTGGGGGAGCCTATTTTCTTGGAGACGGTTGAAGTCGCGGGAAATGGGGGAACACAAGGAAATCAGATAGCCGAAAGGCTGGCGGCGAACTTCGGGCAGAGAGTGGGGGTGGAATCGGTTCGGGCGTGGGGGAACGGCGAGGATCGAGTCACACGCACTGCGCCGTGGACTGATCCGATCTCGGCCCGCGCGGGGGAATCGATTGAAATTCGAATCAAGTGGCGGGCGTTGGCTTCCCCTGAAAACAGCTACACCGTGTTCGTGCATTTGCTCGATTCAGGAAATGGATTGATCGCCTCGCAAGACTACACGCCGCTCGGCGGCGCTTTCCCGACGATGCTCTGGTTTCCCAAATGGTTAGAAGGGCAGACGGTGATTGATCCCTACACGATCGCCGTGCCGCCGGAGACACCGCCTGGCGACTATTATTTCGAGATAGGGTTGTACGGGTTGAGATCGGTCGTGCGCGTTCCGGCGTTTGATGCCGAGGGGAATTTGGCCGGGGATCGATTCGTGTTGGGCGGGGTGACGGTGAAGCCGTAAGTCATACCGCGATGAACGGCGGAGTATGAACTGCGATCGGCTTGTTCACCGGCATGGGCTTGACGGGCAAGACGATGTGAAACTGACTGCCGGGGAAAGTTTTGTCGTCGAAGCCAGGGCTTTCCACCCAGATTTGCCCGCTGTGCCGGTTGATGATGCCTCGCGCAATGGTCAACCCCAGCCCAGGCCCCGCGCCCATAAATTTGCTCGTGCCGGTCGAGTGCAGCGTCGGGTCGCCCACGCGGTAGAATTTCTCAAATATCAAATTTTGATGCTCCGGATCGATTCCTACGCCGGTGTCGGCGACGACGACTTCGATGGCGTCCGGGCGATCTATCTGCGCGTTGGCCGGAAGATGATTGGCATAGAGTCGGATGCTCCCGCCGTCGGGCGTGTACTTGACCGCATTGCCGATCACCTGACTGAACGCCTGCACCAGCCGTTGAAAATCTCCTTGCACCGGCGGCAGGTTCTCCGCGCCTTGGATTTCGAGTCTTTGTTTGCGTTCGGCGATGACCGCGTTCCACGGTTCGAGCGCCAGCTCCAGAACAGCGTCAATGGAAGTTTCGATGAAATGCAAATCCAACGCTTCGACATCCAACTGTGAAACGTCGAGCAGTTGGCTCACCACTTCTTCCAAACGGTCACACGCTTTGAGCAAATGACCGGCCACGAGCGCCACCTGTTCCTGATCGACTCCGCCGTTAGAATTCATCGAGTCCAGAACGTCGGTGTAGCCGCGAATTTTTGTTAGCGGGGTGCGCAGTTCGTGCGAAGCGATGCTGATGAAATCCGTCTTCACTTGATCGAGCTGCTTCAAGCGCTCGTTACTGGCCGCCAGATTCTTGTTCAGCACCACGGCCTCTTCGTTGAGCGCGCGCATTTGCTCGTTCAAAATGCGCAAGTTGGCGACGAGGCGGGCGTTCTTGAGCGCCACCGATGTTTGATCGGCGATGGTGGAGAGCAGATCGAGGTCGCGCTTTCGGTAGGGGTCGCCGCTGAGCCGCGAGCCGACGGCCACGATTCCGCCGAGAGTCGCGCCGTCAAAGATCGGCACGTAAACATCCATCCCCAATTTTCGCAGCCACTCGCGGTCGGCGGCGGGCAGCGCGCGGAAGTCTTGGCGGGTATCCAGGGTGTATTGGAGCAGTGGACGGCGAGTGGCGGCCAGCGTCCGCAGAAACAGTCCGCCGCCCTCAAACTCGTGCGCCGTCGTGGGCATGCGCCCGACGCCGATCAACACTTGCACGCGAGTCACGTTTTGCGCCGGAGTGAGCAGTAACAGCGCCGACCGGCTGGCTTGCACCGAACCGGCCAACGTGATGCCGACGGTAATGGCTAGTTGATCTATTTCAAGAATGTCGGCGGCGCGCTGGCTATAGGCGGCGGACACTTGGGCGGAATCGTAACCGGCGGCCAGCACGGCCTTCTGCACCAGTTTGTTGATGCCCGGGCGCAAACGCTGGTAAATCAAGGCGATGATGATGGCGACGGCGACGGCGGCCAACCACCCTTGAATGCCGGGGAGCCTATTGATCAAAAGGAGGGACAGGCTGATCCCCAAGACGATGATGAGCGCCATAGCGCCGACAAAGAATGCGTTGCCGATGATGGCGCGCCCAATGCCGCGCACGTCAACCAACTCTTGGGTGGTGGTGACGTAGACTCCGGCGGCGACTCCGGCGGCGCGCACGATCTGCCCAATGGTGGAGGGCGCGCCGGCGCCCCAAATGGCAAGGGCTTCGCCCAGGAGGATCATGATCAACGTGATCACCCACCACAAACGGCGGTTGGCATGTAGAGGAAGTGTGGTTCGCGTGATCGTGTTGAGGGTGATGGCGATCAGCACAAAACCGGTGAGCGCCCACAATGCGGCGGCGGCCCACGGGAACCACGCGCCACGTTGAATCAGGGCGGCGCGCCAGGTAAATTCGATCAAGCCTGGCGCCGTGTCCCGCGTATCCGCCCAATAAACCAAAGCCGACAACGGCGCGATGGCAGCGGCCCACAGCAGGGGCCAATTAATTTCAAATCGGCGGATGATCGGTCCGCCGATTTCGAGATAGCTAAACGTGACCGCGCCGAGCAGGCAGATTCCGGCGAGGGTGAAGAGCGCCACCCACACCCCCGGACCCAGCCCGACGCCGACGCCCGCGCTGTTGACCGCGAGCGCCGCCGCCACTGCTACCGACCACAGGGCAACCACTGCCATCCAGCGCTCTGCCCCCAGCGGCTCATCCAAGCGCAAGATGTAGGCAAGCAGTCCGAAATAGATTAGCGCCGTGAAAACAAAGGTTGAAAATACAGCGGCATTCATTGACATAATTATCCCAAATTTCGGGTTGGGATAAGTTTGGGATATTTTTGGTAGGGGGAAGCATTCGACTCCCATTTGGGCCGAATGCTTCGCCCCTACTTCAAAATGTAATATGTTCCCTTCTTCGCGCCGATTTTCAGAATAATGCCGCGGTCAACAAGGTCCGCCAGATCAATTCGCAAAGTTTCCGGGCTAACGTCCTGGCACAGGTCGCGGTATTCGCGGTTGGTGATGCTTCCCCGCTCGCGGACGTACGTCAGCGCGCGCGCCTGCCGTTCGTTCATGCTTTTGCCCCACGCGGCGGCCGGCGTGGCTTTGCGCTCGCGGGCATTGAACAACGTGACGGTGAACGAGTGCGGCTGATCTCTGAATTTCGGCGGCGGGTGGCCGCCCTGCACCAATTCTTCGATCATGCGATCAATGCCCAGCCCTAACTCTTCGATGTACCCCCATTGATACAAGCCGGACACCAAACGCGGATTGCGGGAAAAATGTTCTTCGACCAGATTATCCACCGTGATGAATCCCGGCAGGCCGCCGGGGCTGATCACTTCCATCCGATCTGCGAACATGCGGATTTCGATCCGCCGCCCGCGCAGACGGTAATCGCGGTGGCACACGGCATTGACGAGCGATTCGCGCACCGCAAACGGCGGGTACTCGACAATCTCCTGCCGTTCCAACCCTTTGACCACCGCGCCCATTGCCATCTCTTCGTAAATGACTTGCCACGCCCGTTCGATGACGCGCGCCAGCGGGCCGGTGAGTTCTTCCCGGCGGCCGTATCCGGCCAGGCCGTCTTCGCCGCGCGGCTCGGCGCCGATGAATTTGACGAATACCAATCCGCTGTGCGGAAGGAACTGTTGCGGGGTTTTGCCGAAGAGCAGGAGGCCGCTGACCGTGGGGCGTCCGGCGTCATCCAGCGCGGCGATCTCGCGCAGAACGTCGTCGGGCGATCCGGCCGCCGGTTTGCGCTGGCGAGCCTGCCGCTTTTCAAGAAATTCGGCGATCACTTCCTCGTCGAGGTCTTCGCGCTTCGCGCCGGGGGCCGCTTCCGTTTCGTAATCGGCCACCGATTTGGTGGCGGCCAACTGGCGAATCTCGTCGCCGCCGAGCGGCTGGTTGTGCGCGCCCATGCGGATGAGCACGCGGCCATCGTGCATTGAATGCAATTCGGAACTGCGCGGGATGGTGATGGCGACCATGGCGCCGTCCGGGGCGTCAATTTGCTCCCAGCCGCTGTGAATGAGTGGACGGCACATGCGCTCGGCGGAGCGCAACACGCCCTCGATCTCTTCGGCATAAATGCGCCCGGTCTGCCGCCCGGAGTCGTCCAGGCCGAGCAGGATCGTGCCGCCGTCGCTGTTGGCAAAGGCGACGAGCAGTTCGGCCAACTTTTCGGCGTTGACTTGCGGCAGGTA
>CAYYCF010000071.1:0-7484 GCA_964470235.1 uncultured Anaerolineales bacterium
GATCACATCAAACTGATGCAGCGCAATTGGATCGGGCGCAGTGTCGGCGCGGAAGTGACGTTCACCGTCGACTCCCCTCCCATGTCTGCGGAGCAGACGGGGGAGGGGCCGGGGGTGGGGGTCTTCACCACCCGCCCCGACACGCTGTGGGGCGCGACGTTCATGGTGCTCTCGCCCGAACATCCGTTGGTGGAGAAGTTGACAACGCGGGATCGCCAGGCGGAAGTGAACGCGTACGTGGCGAAGGCAAAATCGGAAACGGAAGCCGAACGCACCGCCATTGAAAAAGAAAAGACGGGCGTGCTCACGGGCGCGTATGCGATCAACCCGGTCAACGACGAGCGCCTTCCGATTTGGGTGGCCGATTACGTGTTGATGGGTTACGGCACGGGCGCCATCATGGCCGTTCCGGCGCACGACCAACGCGACTTTGAGTTTGCGCGCAAGTTCAACTTGCCGATCCGCGTTGTGATCCAACCGGAAGGTCGGCAACTCAATTCCGACACGATGACCGAAGCTTGGCCGCATGAAGGTGTGATGGTGAACTCCGCGCGGTTCGACGGCACGCCCGCCGACCAAGCGGTGGCGAAAGTGACGGCTTGGTTGGAGGAGTCGGGCAAGGGCAAGAAGCGGGTGAATTACAAACTGCGCGATTGGGGCATCAGCCGACAACGCTACTGGGGGACACCGATTCCGGTTATCTACACCGACGACGGTGAAGCGCCGGTGGCGGTTGACGAACTGCCGGTGCGCCTGCCCGATGTGGACAGCTACGAGCCAACGGCCACGGGCGAGTCGCCGCTGGCGATCATTCCGAAGTTCGTCAACGTCACTCTGCCGGACGGCACGAAGGGCCGCCGCGAAACCGACACGATGGGCACGTTTGCCTGTTCGTCGTGGTATTTCTTGCGTTTCGCCGATCCGCAAAACGACAAAGCGGCATTCGACAAAAAAGAGGCCGCCTATTGGTTGCCGGTGGATACGTACGTCGGCGGCGCGGAACATGCCGTGATGCACTTGTTGTACGCGCGCTTCTGGACGAAGGCTTTGCACGATCTGGGATACGTGCCGTTCGTCGAGCCGTTCACGCGTTTACGCAATCAGGGCATGATCCTGGCTCCCAAACAGAACGCTCAAGATCAGGACGAAAAGCAAGAGAAGATGTCCAAGAGCAAGGGCAATGTGATCACGCCGGACGAAGTGGTGTCCGAATATGGCGGCGACGCATTGCGGGCGTATGAAATGTTCATCAGCGATTTCGAGCAGGCCACGCCGTGGAACACGAATGGGCTGGCCGGCACGTTCCGCTGGCTGCGCCGCACCTGGGATTTGATCCTGCATCCGGCGGCTCGCCCGCCGGCCGACGCCGCCACCGGGCAGACCGACCGCGCCCTGCGCCGGATCATGCACAAGACGATCAAGAAAGTATCGCACGACATCGAGCATTTCAGTTTCAACACGGTGATCTCGTCGCTGATGGAATACACGAACGCGCTGTACGACGCGCAGGCGCATCCGGTAAGCGACGAGGCATTCAACGCCGCCGTGGGCGCGCTGCACTTGATGTTGGCGCCCATCGCGCCGTTCATGGCCGAAGAGCTGTGGGCGCGCAAAGGCCGCAAGTATTCCGTGCACCAGCAGAAGTGGCCGCTGTTTGACGAGAGCCAGGCCGCCGACGATTTGATCACGCTGGTTCTGCAAGTGAACGGCAAGGTGCGCGACCGCCTGACGATGCCCGCTGGATTGAATGAAGACCAAGCCCGCGCCGCCGCGTTAGCCAGCGGTGCGGTGAAGAAGCACTTGGGGGGCCAAGAGCCGAAGAAAGTGATCTACGTGCCGGGGAAGTTGGTGAATGTGGTGACGTGAAACCCTTGACAATCAATTCCCCCATCCTCCACCTCTCCAGCCTCCGCAAAACCTATACCGTCACCGACCGGGAGGGCGGGCTTAAAGCCGCGCTGAAAAGTTTGGTTGTCCGCAAAACGCGGGATGTCAAAGCCGTGGACGGCATCTCGTTTGACGTGGCGCCTGGCGAAGTGGTGGGCTTCCTCGGCCCCAACGGCGCAGGCAAAACGACGACGCTCAAAATGCTCTCCGGTTTGCTCTATCCAACGGGCGGCGAAATGAGCGTGCTGGGATATACGCCGTCCAAACGAGACAAAAACTTTCTGCGGCAGATCACGCTGGTGATGGGCCAGCGCAACCAACTTGCCTGGGACATCCCGGCGATTGATTCGTTTGAACTCAACCGCGCCATTTACCGGATTCCCCCCGACGACTTCAAGCGCGCGCGCGACGAATTCATCGAATTGCTGGAATTGAAAGACCTCGTCCGTAAACCCGTCCGCAATTTGTCGCTGGGCGAACGCATGAAAGTGGAAATTGCCGCCGCGCTGTTGCACCGACCGCAAGTGCTCTTCTTGGACGAGCCGACGATTGGCCTCGACGTGACCATGCAACGACGCATCCGCACGTTCATCGCCGAATACAACCGGCGCACCGGCGCGACCGTTCTGCTCACCAGCCATTACATGGCCGATGTGGAAGCGTTGTGCAAGCGCGTGATCGTGATCCATCACGGGAAATTGCTCTACGACGGCGATCTCGCCGGACTGGTCGAGACATTCTCGGCGTACAAAACCATCGGCATCACGCTGGAAGATATGCCGGCCGATCTTTCGACTTATGGAGAAGTGATCACCAAAGACGCCACTCGCGTCACTCTGCGCGTGTCCAAGGCCGACACCTCGCGTGTCACCGCCAGGCTGCTGGCTGATCTGACTGTGGACGATCTCACCGTCGAAGACCCGCCGATAGAAGACGTGATCGAACGCGTTTTCGCGCAGGAACGTATATTGTAGGGGCGAAGTATTCGCCCGTCAGAGTCCGGCTTCTCTTGACGCCGAAGGCCGCTTTGCGTGCTTCGCCCTTACCCCAATACGATGAAAGCAATGCTCGACGTTTATCTGACCCAAATAAAGATCTCCATTGCCACTATGGCGCAATACCGCGTGGCGAATTATTTCTACTGGATCGGCATGATCGCAGAGCCGGTGATCTACATGACGGTCTGGTCAACGATCGCCAACGCGCAAGGCGGGAGCGTGGGCGGTTACACCGCCAGGCAGTTCGCGGCCTATTACATCGTGTGGACGCTCGTACGCAGTATGAACATCGCGTTGACCCCGTACGCTTGGGAGCAGCGCATCCGCGAAGGGCGCCTCTCTCCCGATCTGCTCCGGCCCATACATCCCTATCATTTCGATTTGTCGTTTTTCATGGGATGGAAAGTTCAAGCGATTCTTGAATGGATACCCATCGCCATTGTTTTAGATCTCACCTTTAAACCCACGTTCACAAATCCGTCGCTGTTCAACGTCGCCGCCTTTGCCTTCGCGTTGTGGGGCGGTTTCTTCGTGCGTTTTGGCATCTTGTGGCTGCTCGGTATGATCACGTTTTGGACGACGCGCGTCAGCGCGATCTTTGAACTGTACTTCACGCTGGAATTGCTTCTCTCCGGCCGGCTCGTGCCCCTTTCGCTTATGCCTGGGTGGGTGCAACAGCTTGCTAACTTTCTGCCATTCAAATGGGCCTTCGGCTTCCCCATCGAGGTGCTCATAGGGCAGTTGACGCCGTCGCAAATCCTGATCGGCCTGGGCGCGCAAGTATTTTGGTCTGCGCTCGGCGTCGTGTTGGTCAGCGTATGTTGGCGGGCGGCGATCAAACGCTATTCGGCAGTGGGGGCGTAAGTGCGAATGATGAATGCAGAGTGATGAATGATGAATGACGACCGTCGTCACTCGTCCTTCGTCATCGAAACGAAACAATGAATTACTTTCGTCTTCTCTGGGTTTACCTGCGCGTTGGCGTGATGAACGAATTGCAGTATCGCGTCAACTTTTTCATTCAAGTCTTTCAATCCCTGCTGGCGTTGGGCACGGGGCTGATCGGGCTGGCGCTGGTGTTCAGCCATACCACAGACCTGGCCGGTTGGTCGCGCCCCGAATTGCTGGCGGTGATGGGCGTGCACATTTTGATGGGTGGGTTGATCCGCACTGCCATTCAACCGAACATGGAGCGGTTGATGGCCGACGTGCAAGAAGGCACGCTGGACTACGCCCTCACTAAACCCGCCGACTCGCAAGTATTGGTCAGCGTGCGCGAAGTTCGCATTTGGCAAACGGTGGATATAGTGACCGGACTGATCGTTTTGCTGGTGGCGGTGTCACAACTGCAGACGAAGGTCGGCCTGTGGGAAGCGCTCGGCTTCGTCGTCGCCCTCCTCCTGGGCGGACTGATGATCTATAGCTTCTGGCTCATGATCACCACCGGCGCATTTTGGATCATCAGAATGGAAAACATCCTCGAACTTTTCCAAGGCGTCTACGCCGCCGGACGCTGGCCGGTTGGAATCTACCCCGACTGGATTCGCATCGGCCTCACCTTTTTAGTGCCGGTCGCCTTTGCCGTCACCGTCCCCTCCGAAGCATTGACCGCCCGCCTCACTCTGCCGACCTTGCTCGGCGCGGCGGCGTTGGCGGCCCTGTTGTTGACCGTTTCTCGTTGGTTTTGGAGATTCGGCCTCAAGCATTACACCGGCGCGTCGGCGTAGATGTTCACCGCAGAGATCGCGGAGAGCGCAAAGAAAAATTCTTCTCTGCGCTCTCTGCGCCCTCAGCGGTGAAAAAAGGAAATGCGCTTTCTGGCTTTAGGCGACTCCTATACTATCGGCGAAAGCGTGAAAGCTTTGGAGCGCTGGCCGGTTCAACTCACTGCGCTTATGCGCGCCGAGGGACTCAACATAGACGATCCCCTCATCATTGCCACCACAGGCTGGACAACGGACGAGCTTTCGGCGGGCATTGATCGCGCCAACCCGCAGGGAACATATGATTTGGTATCGCTATTGATTGGCGTCAACAATCAATATCGCGGGGGCGACTCGGAAGAATATCGCCAACAGTTCGCCGCCTTGCTCAAACGCGCTGTTGGATTCGCCAACGGGCGGCCGTCGCGCGTCATCGTGCTTTCGATTCCCGATTGGAGTGTTGTGCCGTTTGCCGCCGGGCGTGACCGCGCCAAGATTGCCGCCGAGATCGATCGGTTCAACGCCATCAACCGCGAAGAAGCGGAACGCGCCGGAGCGCATTACCTGGACATCACCCCGATCTCACGGCAGGCCGCCGCCGATCCCGATTTGATCGCCGGAGACGGACTGCATCCCTCGGGCAAAATGTATGCCGAGTGGGCGCGGTTGGCTTTGCCGGGGGTGCGAAAGGCGCTAAACAGATGAGTGTTCCCAACGAATTAATGGGGACTGACCCGGATCGGAATAGCGAGCAGGTTGTGTGCGTTGAAAACATCGGTCCGGCGCAACGCCGCAAACGAGTCCGTTTCGGATTCGTTATGTTGGCCGTGAGCGCCGCCATCGCCGCCGCGCTTCTCCTGTCCGGCGCGAACCGTTGGTGGCGGCTCGGACTCTTCTTTCCGCTGGCAACCTCTGCCATCGGTTTCTTTCAAGCCTACGAAAAAACCTGAGTGCGGTTGGCGGCGCGCGGGACGCGCAACATGGACGATGGAGAGTTGACGATTGAAGACAAGGCAGTGAGAGCGCAACTTCGTAGACAGGCGGCGAAGGTGTATGCCGAGTCGGTGTTTGTGGCAGCGGCGCTTACTCTGCTGTTGTTTGCGATCCCTTTACTCGATCAAAAATAAAATGCGCGAGGCTGAGAGCCCCGCGCATTTTTCATCCGCTACAAAATCCGTTGCCTATTTCATCTGCCGCAGCACCAGCACCACTTTGCCCTGCACCTGCACGTCCTTAGGGTCTTTGTAGATGGCGTTCATCGTGGGGTTGGCGGGCTGCAGGCGCACGCGCCCGTTTTCGAGATAGAAATGCTTGAGCGTGGTTTCCTCTTTGTCGTTCAGCCACACCGCCACCATCTCGCCGTTGCGGGCTTGCTCCTGCCGCCTCATCACCACAATATCACCGTCGTTCACCATGGCGTCAATCATCGAGTCGCCGCGCACTTGAAGCGCAAACAAGTTCTCCGGGTCTTTGACCAGACTGCGTGTCAGTTCGATGGCCTCATCCGGGGCGAATGAGGACGACGCTCCGGGAACCGGAACCGGCTCGCTCGCGAAAATGCGGCCCACCAATGGAATCCGGATCACGTCCGCGGAATGTTTGGCCGCCGACTCCGGCAACTCCGACAGCCTCAGCCCGCGCGACACTTTCAAATCCCGCGCCAGATAACCGGCCTGTTGCAGTTTGTTCAGGTTGTAGTTCACAACCGAGGTGGACGAAATTTTGACATTCTCTCCAATTTGCCGGATGGTGGGTGGGTATCCACTCTCACGCTGGAAGTCGCGGATGAATTCCAAGATGTCCTGTTGCCGTTCAGAAAGTTTATCTTTTGCCATCAATGCCTCCCAGCCGCCTGAGTAATCCTGGCGGCTGTGCAGATTATATGCGAACGCAAGTTCTATGTCAATTGTCAAATTTTAAGGTATTTTACTTGACATACAAGTCAACCGTGCTAAAATCCGAAATTAGAATATCTGTTCTATCTGGAGCGAATCATGAAAGTCTGGGCTTACGTTTTCATCACATCGAAACAACCGCGAAAAGCCGTGCAAGCCGTTCGGAAAATTCCTGGGGTGGTCAAGGCCGATGCTCTCCTCGGCACGCCGGACGCCATCGCCATTGTCGAAGGCGACGACCTTGCCGCGATGGACGCCGTTATTGATCGTATCGTCGAAGTGCCCGACGTGCTGGGGACGGACTCCAAAGTCGCGCGCTGGATTGATTAGGAAAATGCCATGACTAAGAAAATGGAGAAAGCCACAAGAGTTGCGAAGGACAAAGCGCAGGTCTTAGTGTTCGTCGGTACGAAGAAGGGGGCGTTTGTTTTTGAAAGTAACCGTGCCCGCAAGCAGTGGAAGATGACCGGGCCGCACTTCGCCGGTTGGAGTGCGCACCACGTCGTCTACGACAAGCGCGACGGCACGGTGTTCGCCGCCCTCAACCACGACGTGTACGGCTCGAATATCCAACATTCGCGTGATCTGGGGGCGACGTGGGAAATGGCCGACGGACCGGCTTTTCCCAAAGACTCCGGCCGCAACGTCAAACGGATCTGGCGCGTGGAGCCGGGTCACCCCTCCCGACCCAAGGAGGCCTGGGCCGGCGTCGATCCTGGTTCGCTATTCAAAAGTGAAGACGGCGGCCATACGTGGGCGCCCATTGAGTCGCTCAACAACCATCCGACTCGCGGGGAACTTTGGCAGCCGGGCGCGGGCGGACTCATGGTGCATTGCATCGTCCCGCACGCGACCGATCCCAACCGGATGGCGGTGGCGATCTCGGCCGCGGGGGTGTTCCGCAGTGATGACGGCGGCGCGACGTGGGCGGCCAAGAATCGCGGCACGCAGGCGTGTTTTAATCCCGAAGGCAAGCAGTGGCCGGAGGCCGGTCAGTGTTG
>CAYYCF010000071.1:7584-10456 GCA_964470235.1 uncultured Anaerolineales bacterium
TGAACGAATGTCACGAATAAAAACCAATAAGAATATTCGTCTTATTCGCCTATTCGTATCATTCGTGATTAAAGAGTCTTATCTCCGATAAGGTGCTATGGAACGCTGCAATTGGTCTGGCGCTGATCCGCTGATGATCGAATACCACGATACAGAGTGGGGCGTGCCGCTGCACGACGATGTAAAACTGTTCGAGTTTTTGATTCTCGAAGGCGCGCAAGCCGGGTTGAGTTGGTCTACGATTTTGAAGAAGCGGGAGAATTACCGCAAAGCCTTCGACGGTTTTCACCCGGCCAAAGTGGCGCAATACGGCGACCAAGACGTTGCACGCTTGCTGGCCGATGCCGGAATTGTCCGCAACCGTTTGAAAATCGCGGCGGCCATCACGAACGCGCGGCTGGTGCTGGATGTTCAAAAAGAGTTCGGCTCGCTCGACAAATACATCTGGCAGTTTGTCGGTGGCCGCCCGATCAAGCATGCTTTCATGTCGCTATCCGAACTTCCGGCGCAGACGACCGAGTCGGATGCGATGAGCCGTGACTTGAAGAAGCGCGGCTTCAAATTTGTCGGCTCCACCATTTGTTATGCTTTCATGCAGGCCGTGGGGATGGTGAATGATCATACGGTGGAATGTTTTCGGTACGGTGAGGTGTGATGGCCGGTTATTCAAAGACTCCTTTGGTCCAAAAGCTGGGCATCAAGGCCGGGCAAAAGGCGGTCATTCTGAACGCGCCGCGAGGGTATCGCAAGACGTTGGGCGCACTGCCGGAAGGCGCGAGCATTGCCGAGTCGCTGTCGAGCGAGGCTGAGTTCATTCATCTCTTTACGACCGAAAGGGGCGAGTTGGAAACGAAGTTCGCCGGATTGAAACGCAAGCTGGCGCCGCACGGGACGTTGTGGATTTCGTGGCCGAAGGGCGCGGCAAAGGTGGAAACCGACCTCAACGAAAATATTGTGCGCGAAATTGGTTTGAAGAACGGGCTGGTGGACGTGAAAGTGTGCGCGGTGGATGAAGTGTGGTCGGGGTTGAAGTTTGTTTACAGGTTGAAGGATAGAGGGTAGTGAGTGTGGATGTGTGGGGGTATGGGTGTGTGGGAGTGTGGGAGTGTAGGAGTAGGGAGGTAGAAATGTACAACAACAATTATTCAGGCAATGCCAATGAGCCAAAGGTGTTCGGGTTGGGCGCGTCGGCGTGGAAGCGGATTGCACTGCGACTCTGGGAGAACCTCAGTGTACGGCGCGGGTTGATCTTCGGATTGATCCTGGTCGTCGCGCTCGTCGCGTTTGAAGTGTTCAACTTCTCGACGACCGATTTCGCGCTGACCGATCTGTTGGGCGATCTCAAGTTTGCCGGTCTGCGCTGGGCGACGATTCTGGCGATTGCGTTTTGCGGCATTGATTTCGCCGGGCTGGCGCGGCTGTTCACGCCGGAGCGCGACAGCTCGCGCTCGCTCGAAACCTGGTATTTGCTCAGCGCATGGTTTTTAGGCGCGACGATGAACGCCATGATGACCTGGTGGGCGGTGTCGTTGGCGATGGTCAATCACGAGTTCGGCAACGAGATTCTCAGCCGCGAGCAATTGCTGGCCTACGTGCCGGTGTTTGTGGCCGCATTGGTGTGGGTGACTCGCATTCTGATCATCGGCACGTTCAGCGTGGCCGGAGAGCGGCTTTTCTCGCAAGCCGAATCGATTCTACTCGAAGCGCGGAAGGCGGCGGCCCGGCCCGCGCCCCCTGAGCCTGTCGAAGGGCCGGCGCCCCACCCGTTGGCGGCCTCCCGGCAGAATCAGCGCGCCCGCGTGATCGGCGGCAGCGCGGGGGATGATGAAGACGATCCTTTCGTCGAACGGAGCGTACCGCGCCCGCGTCCGGCAACTCCGGCGCTGTCGTTTCGCCCGGCGACGCGGCCCGCGCCCAAACCGGTGACGTATCGCCCGACGCAACCGTTGAGGCCGGAAAGACCTCACAGGTCTTAATGACCTGTGAGGTCTGATGGATGGAAGAGGATGATGACCGTTTATGAACGCTCCGTTGCCGCAGCGCCCGCCATCCCTGCGCCGATCAAATTCTTGCCGCTGTTGGTTTTGGTTTTTGTGATCGTTCTGGGCGGCTGGACGGGGCGGGCGATTCAACTGGCCGCGCACTCGTTACCCGCCGCTCCGGTGATAGAACTCGGCTACATTTCTCCTGCCTTCACGCCGGAAGTGCAATACTGGGGCCAGGACATTGCGCGCTGGGCAGAGCCATACAACCTCGATCCGAATCTGGCGGCGACGGTGATGCAGATCGAATCGTGCGGCAACCCCGAAGCGGTGTCGCCCTCCGGCGCGCAGGGGTTGTTTCAAGTGATGCCCTTTCACTTTGCCGAGGGCGAGGTTATGCGCGACCCCGATACGAACGCAAAGCGCGGGCTGGATTATCTTTCGCTGGGGTTAGGGTTATCGGGCGGGGCGCCGGGGCTGGCGCTGGCCGGATACAACGGCGGGCATTCGATCATGTCGGCGTTGTGGAGCAATTGGTCTGCCGAGACTCAGCGGTATTACTATTGGGGCAGCGGCATTTACGGCGAAGTGAGCGAAGGGCGCGCGACGAGCGACACGCTGAATGAATGGTTGAACGCCGGTGGCGCGAGTTTGTGCGCGAAGGCGAGAGCGCAGTTGGGGATGCCGTAGGCTTTTATCCGCAGATTTCGCAGATAGGCGCAGATTTTTTATCTGTGAAAGCCTGCGTCATCTGCGGATGATCATTTGTGGCCTAATAGTTCCACCGCCGCCGCCACCGCGGGATCGGTTTCAAATGTAAACGTATCCCAACCGGCGATCACTTCCACGTCCGGCACGATGCCGGTAGTTTCCCAATTGGCGTGCGAGAC
>CAYYCF010000072.1:0-2516 GCA_964470235.1 uncultured Anaerolineales bacterium
CTCAACGGCACAAAAGTAGGCGGCCCCAAAATCGCCATCATCGCCGGCCCGTGCTCCGTCGAGAGCCGCGCGCAAATCATCGAAACCGCGCACGCCGTCAAAGAAGCCGGAGCCACCGCGCTTCGCGGCGGCGCGTTCAAACCGCGCACCTCGCCCTACAGCTTTCAAGGCCTGGGCGAAGAAGGGCTCGAACTGCTCGCCGAAGCGCGCGAAGCCACCGGCCTGCCCATCGTCACCGAAGCCATGTCGCCCGAACAAGTGCCGCTCGTCGCCCGCTACGCCGACGTGATCCAACTCGGCGCGCGCAACATGCAAAACTACGCCCTCCTCAACGCCGTCGGCGACACGCGAAAAACGGTCTTGCTCAAACGCGGTATGATGTCCACCGTCGAAGAACTGCTCATGTCCGCCGAATACATTCTCGCCAAAGGCAATTCGCAAATCATGGTGTGCGAGCGCGGCATTCGCACTTTTGAAAAATCCACGCGCAACACTACCGACATCAACGCCGTCCCCGTGCTCAAGCAGCTCACGCACCTGCCCGTCCTCCTCGATCCGAGTCACAGCACCGGCAAGTGGGAATACGTCCTCGCCATCGCCCGCGCCGGAATCGCCGCCGGAGCCGACGGCCTCATCGTCGAAGTGCATCCCCGCCCCGAAGATGCGCTCTCCGACGGCGCGCAGAGTCTCAAGCCCGAAAAATTCTCTCACCTCGTGCGCGAAGTGCGCCGCGTGGCCGAAGCCATTGGACGATGCTAGAAGACTTTACGGTTGCGATTGTCGGTCTGGGATTAATGGGCGGCTCGATGGCGGGCGCTTTGCGCGATCATTGCCGCGAGATCGTCGGAATAGATAATGACCCCGCCGCGCTGGCCTTTGCCAAATCCCGATCCCTCATCCACCGCGACGCCGCCTTTGCCCCGGCCCTCGCCGCCGCCGACCTCCTCATCCTCGCCACCCCTCCCCGCACCATCCTCTCGCAAATCCAAAGCCTTCAGCAATCAGCAATCAAAAATCAAAAATCAAAAATTGTCATAGACCTCGGCTCAACCAAGCAAGAGATCACATCCGCAATGAGCAAACTCTCCGCCCACTTCGACCCCCTCGGCGGCCACCCCATGTGCGGCAAAGAAACCGGCGGCATCGCCCACGCCGACCCCGATCTCTTTCGCGGCAAAACATTCGCCCTCACGCCGTTGGAGCGCACCACACCGCGCGCCCTCGCCCTCGCTCACGAATTAATCTCAGCCATCGGAGCTGTGCCACTCATCCTCTCTGCCGAACGACACGACGAACTCGCCGCCGTCACCAGCCACCTGCCCTATCTCACCGCCGCCGCCCTCATGCGCGCCGCGCAATCACTCGGCGACGAGCAACTTTGGCAAATGACCGCTTCCGGCTTTCGTGACACAACTCGCCTCGCCGCGAGCGACCTCACCATGATGATTGACATCCTGCTCACCAACCGCGCCGCCATCCTCGACGCCTTCACGCGCTATCGCGCCGAACTCGACTCTCTCGCCGTCCTGATCGGCTCCGCCGACCCCGATTCCCTCCGCGCCGCCCTCGCCCCAGCACAAACATTGCGCGCCGAACTCTTCAACTCTCTCGGCAATCCGCAATCCGCAATCAGCAATCAGCAATGATCCCGCTCCCTATCCTCCCCATCTCCCACCCTCTCCGCGCCGCCGTCCGCGTCCCCGGTTCGAAAAGCCTCACCAACCGCGCCCTGGCCCTCGCCGCCCTCGCCGACGGCCCGACGGCACTCATCAACGCCCTCCTCTCCGACGACTCTCGTTACTTCATGGAATCATTGAGTCGCCTCGGTTTCAACGTTATTCAATCAGCAATCGGCAATCCGCAATCCGCAATCATCGTTCACGGCCTCAACGGCGCAATTCCTTCTAGCCATGCCTCCCTCTTCACCGGCAACGCCGGAACCGCCGCCCGCTTCCTCACTGCCTTCGTTGTCCTCGGACACGGCGACTACATCATTGACGGCGACGAGCGCATGCGCCAACGCCCCATCGGCGACCTCGTCTCCGCCCTCAACGCCCTCGGCGCAAACGTCAGCCTCCTCAATCAGCAATCAGCAATCAACAATCAACAATCCGTCTGCCCTCCCCTCAAAGTCACCGCCTCCGGCCTGCGCGGCGGCACGGCCCGAATCTCCGGCGAGACCAGCAGCCAATTCCTATCCGCCCTGCTGATGGTCGCGCCGTATGCCGCATCGCCCGTCGAACTCCTCGTCGAGCGCGGACTCAATTCAAAACCTTACGTGGATATGACGATTGCCGTGATGCATGATTTTGGCGTGACGGTCGAGCGCGACGGATACGAGCGCTTCCGCGTCACCCCTCAACGCTATCGCGCCCAAACCGAATACATCATCGAAAGCGACGCTTCCGCCGCCTCCTATTTCTTCGCCGCGCCGGCCATCTGCGGCGGAAGCGTGCGCGTGCAAAATATCTCCCGCCGATCCAAGCAGGGCGACATCGCCTTCCTCGACGTGCTGG
>CAYYCF010000072.1:2616-4170 GCA_964470235.1 uncultured Anaerolineales bacterium
GATCAATTGCGCGGCGTGGACGTTGACATGCGCGACATCCCCGACACCGCACAGACATTGGCCGCCATCGCCCCCTTCGCCGATTCGCCCACCACCATTCGCGGCATTGCCTCGGCACGCACGAAAGAGACCGATCGCATCGCGGCCACCTGCGCCGAACTGCGTCGGCTCGGCGTGACCGTTGAAGAATACCCTGACGGCCTTAAGGTTTATCCTTGCCAACATATCCGACCCGCCGTGATCCAAACCTACGACGATCACCGCATGGCCATGGCCTTCGCCCTCGTCGGCCTGCGCGCGCCCGGCATCGCCATCGAAAACCCGGCGTGCGTGTCGAAAACGTTTCCGAATTATTTTGAAGTTTTAGAAGAATTGCGGCGCTAATTGGGGATTTTGATTTTGGGATTTGGGATTTATGAACCTCGCCCTCCTCGGCTTCCCCCTCGCCCACTCGCTCTCGCCTGCCATGCACAACGCCGCTCTCGCCGCCGTTGGATTGCGCGATTGGCGTTATGAAGCCGTGCCTATTGAACCGGCGCGATTGGCCGAAGCCGTTGCCGTTCTTCGCGGCGGCGATTACGCCGGCGGGAACGTCACCGTGCCGCACAAAGAAACGATCATCCCATTCCTCGACGGCCTCACGCCCGTGGCCGATGCCATAGGCGCGGTGAACACCATTATCAAAAGAAGACCTCACCCCCTACCCCCCTCTCCATCGGTTGCGGCGGCGAACGCATTTGTCGAAAGGATGCCAGCCGAAAATTCCCCCTCTCCATCGCCAAAGGCGATGGAGAGGGGGACAGGGGGTGAGGTATTAATCGGCCACAACACCGACGCCGCCGGATTGCTCGCCGACTTGTACGCGCACGATGTTCACATCTCAGATCGCCCCATTCTGATCCTCGGCGCGGGCGGCGGCGCTCGTGCATGTGTGGCCGCCTGCGCCGGAGTGGGCGCAACAATCCGCGTGGCCGCCCGCCGACGTGAACAGGCCGAATCGTTGAAAGACATTGCGCCTGAAGTTCGCGTTTTCGATCTCACGGTTCTCGATCTCAAACGCGCCCTCGCCGGCTGCGCCCTCATCATCAACGCCACGACGCTGGGCATGAGTCCAAACGCGACCGCCTCTCCGTGGTACGAAAGCGTTCCGTTTCCCCGCGCCGCTTTCGTGTATGATCTCGTTTACAATCCTGCCGACACGCTGTTCACCCGCCAAGCCCGCGCCGCCGGACTGCGCGCCGCCACCGGACTCGGAATGCTCGTGGAGCAAGGCGCGCTGGCGTTTGAATTGTGGACGGGCAAAACCGCCCCGCGCGCTCTCATGCGCCGTGTAGCAGAAGAAGAAGTTGTATGCAAGTAAATAAGTAGGCAGGTACACTGGTAGATGGCACAACCCTGTCTACCTGTCTACCTGTGTACCTGTTTCCCCAATATGCCCCTTCGTTTTCTTACCTCCGGCGAATCGCACGGCCCGGCCCTCATCGCCATCCTCGAAGGCCTGCCCGCCGGTCTGCCGCTTGCGCCCGACGACATCAATCCTGATCTCGCCCGCCG
>CAYYCF010000072.1:4270-10420 GCA_964470235.1 uncultured Anaerolineales bacterium
TGCCCGCCGGTCTGCCGCTTGCGCCCGACGACATCAATCCTGATCTCGCCCGCCGCCAAGGTAGGGGCGACCCTCGCGGTCGCCCGGCGGGTGATCGCCCCGCTGTGGGCGCCAGCCCGCGCATGAACATCGAGCGCGACACCGCGACGATTCTTAGCGGCGTGATGGTCGGGCAGACCATCGGCGCGCCGATTGCCCTGCAGATTCAGAATCTGGATCACGCCAAATGGAAAGGCAAAGCGGTCGAGCCGATGACGATCCCCCGCCCCGGCCACGCCGACCTCACAGGCACGGTGAAATATGGGTATTCCGATCTGCGAATGAGTCTTGAGCGCGCCTCGGCGCGAGAAACGGCAGCGCGAGTCGCCGTCGGCGCAGTCTGCCGCAAATTTCTGGCGGAATTCGGTGTTCGAGTCGGAAGCTACGTCACCGAGATCGGCGGGGTGACTGCCGATCTGGCGGGCCTCTCGCTCGAAGATCGCATCCGACTCGCGCTCGACTCCGAAATGTCTTGCCCAAACGAATCGGCCTCTGACGCGATGCGTGTGCGCGTTCAAAATGTGATGCAAGCTAAAGACACACTGGGCGGCGTGTTTGAAGTGATCGCCCTCGGCGTCCCGCCAGGTCTCGGCAGTCACGTCCATTGGGATCGCCGCCTCTCCGCCCGCCTCGCCGCCGCGCTGATGAGCATCCACGCGATGAAGGGAGTGGAGATCGGGGAGGCGTTTGCGAACGCGCGGCAGACAGGGACGGAGGTGCAGGATGAGATTATTGTTGATGGCGGACGAGTGACGACGGACGATAGCCCGCCGCCGGTCGTCGGTCGTCCGTCGTCGCTCGTCCGACGGACGAACCGCGCAGGCGGACTCGAAGGCGGCATCACCACCGGCGAACCGATCATTTTGCGTGTGGCGATGAAACCGATCTCGACGACCCTGACACCGCTCGCGTCCGTTGATCTGGCCACCGGCGCGCCGGCCGCCACCGAGTACGAGCGTTCCGACTTCTGCGCCGTGCCGCGCGCCGGAGTGATCGGCGAAGCAATGGTTTGCTTTGTGCTGGCCGATGCGCTCCTCGAAAAGCTCGGCGGCGACTCCTTAACCGAAATGAAGCCGCGTTTTGCAACTCTGCGGCAGATGCGGCTGGAGGATGTCTTGATGAAGAATGAGCCACAGGTATTCTGGCCGTGAGGTGTGGAACACAGATGAACGCAGATCAACGCCGATGAACACAGATTTTTTCTTATCTGCGTAAATCTTTCGAATCTGTGTTCATCTGTGTCCCCTATGCCCGAATGAACATTATCCTGTACGGCCCACCCGGCGCGGGCAAAAGCGCAGTTGGCAAAGAACTGGCAGCGCGGCTGGCGCGCGAGTTCGTGGACACCGACTCGCTGATCGAATCGCGCGCCGGATTGACCATTCCGCAGGTTTTTTCACGGAGCGGCGAAGCAGGGTTTCGGCGCATTGAATCCGGTGTATGCGCCGACGTTGCGGGGCGCAGCAATTTGATCGTCGCGCTGGGCGGCGGGGCATTACTTGATCCATCGAACCGCGCCGCGCTCGAACGGAGCGGTCTGATCATTTGCTTGCGCGCCGACACCGGAACACTGTTATCGCGCGCCGCGGAGGGCGAGCGTCCCCTGCTTGAGGGCGGCAACCCCGCCGAAAAACTCAATGCGCTTCTTGAGTCGCGCCGCGCGCTGTACGATTCTTTTGCCGAACAGGTTGACACGTCGGGCAAAAGCGTGGCTGCAATTGTGGACGATATCGATTCACGGCTCGCGCCGCGCACTTTGCCCGTCAATGCGCCTGGGCTCAGGCACGAGATCATTTTGGGCTATGGCCTGCTTGAAAATCTATCAGCGATTCTCGCGGAGCGCGGCCTCACCGGCCCAACCGTGATCGTTACAGATGAAAACGTGGCCGGTCACGTGTCACGTATCACGCATCACGCGCCACTCATCATGGTCCCTTCTGGCGAACAGCACAAAACCCTCGGCACCGTCAACAGGCTTTACAATGAATTCCTGAAGCACGGGATGGATCGAAGCGGGATCGTGGTTGCCATCGGCGGCGGGGTGGTGGGCGATGTAGCCGGGTTCGCGGCGGCGACGTTTATGCGCGGGGTGCGTTGGGTGAACGTGCCGACGACTCTGCTGGCAATGGTGGACGCCAGCCTCGGCGGCAAAACCGGAGTCGATCTGCCGCAGGGCAAGAATCTAGTGGGGGCGTTTCATCCGCCCGTGCTCGTCGTTTCTGATCCGCTCACACTCAACACATTGCCGAAGGAAGACTACGTTTCCGGCCTGGCCGAAGTGATCAAGCACGGTATCATTGGCGACGTTGCGCTGTTTGAATCGCTTGAAGCCTCAATGACTCATAGAGCGACTGAAGTCGCCACTACGAATCTAAGTATTCAACAGATACAACAAGCAATTGAAGTGAAGATCAAGATCGTCGAAGCCGATCCGTTTGAGAGAGGCGAACGGGCGAAGCTGAATCTGGGCCACACCATCGGGCACGGAGTCGAGGCGGCGTCGGGATACAGGTTGAGGCACGGGGAAGCGGTCGCCATCGGGATGGTGGCGGAATCCCGGCTGGCAGAAAGGTTGGGAGTGGCTGAAAGCGGAACGGCGGATCGCATAACGCGGTTGCTCAAGCATGTCGGCCTTCCCACAAGTTACCCCGCAATTGATACGCGTGTGATCCACAAAATGATGAGCTATGATAAAAAGAAGGCCGGTGGGCGACTCAAGTTTGCATTGCCGAAAAAAATCGGCGAAGTGATTTACGGGGTTGAAGTGGAAGACTCTGTTTTGATGGATGTGTTATGACGAAATCTATATTGGTTCTGCATGGCCCAAATTTGAATCTTCTCGGCGCGCGCGAGCCGGACGTGTACGGCACGACCACGCTGGCCGATATTGACGCCGCGCTGAAGGCGGAAGGCGAAAAGCTTGGCCTTGAGGTGCGGACGTTTCAATCGAATCACGAGGGCGCGTTGATTGACGCTCTGCACGACGCGCGGACGTGGGCCAGCGGCGCCATCATCAACCCCGGCGGTTACACGCACACCTCGGTTGCATTACGCGACGCAATCAGCGCGATCAATCTGCCCACGATTGAGTGCCACCTCTCCAACACCGAAGCCCGCGAAGAATTCCGCCACCGCTCGCTCATCGCGCCCGTGTGCGTCGGGACGATCCGCGGGTTTGGCTGGAAGTCGTATCTGCTGGCATTGCATGCGCTGGCAGAAATCGTAACTCGTGACTCGTGACCCGTGATCCGTTCATGGATCACGAGTCACGCATCACGCCTCTATGCGGTAAAATCGCTCCCCAAAGGAGTTACCCGTGTCTCAACTGACAGCTATCAACTTCACCCGCGGCGTTCCCGCCAACGAATCATTTCCGATTGAGGAGGTGATTGATTCGGCGAACGCGATTCTCAAAGAAAACGGCGCCGCCATTTTGCAGTACGGCCCCGCGCTCGGCTTTGCCCCGCTGCGCGAATGGATCGCCGAGTGGCAGGGTGTTCAGCCGGATCAAGTCCTCACCGGCAACGGCTCGCTTCAACTGGTCGAGTTTCTCTGCTTGCATTTGATCCGGCCCGGTGATGTGGTGTTCACCGAATCGCCAACGTATGATCGCGCCCTCACGCTGTTCCGCCGCCACAAAGCAGCCGTTGTCGGCATCCCGTTGGAGGCCGACGGCCCGAATATCGCCGCGCTCGAAGCGGAACTCAAGAAGCGCGTTCCGAAGTTCTTCTACGTCATCCCCGATTTCCAGAATCCATCCGGCGCGACTTGCTCCTGGGAAAAGCGGAAGCGGCTCGTCGAACTGGCCGAACAATACAATTTCATTTTGCTGGAGGACGCGCCCTATCGCCTGCTCCGCTATCGCGGCCAGGACGAGCCGACGCTGTTTTCGCTCGCGCCGCGCCGCACGCTGCACATGAGTTCGTTCACCAAACTGATCGCGCCCGGCATGCGACTAGGCTTTATGATGGGAGAGGCCGAATTGCTGGCGAAAGTGGCGAAGGCCGCAGAAGATACGTATATCTCGCCGGGCTACTTCGCGCACGGCATCGCCTATGAATGGTGCAAGCGCGGCTTGCTTCCGGCGCAGATCGAAAAACTGAAAGCGCTCTATGCTCCGCGACTCGACGCCTGTCTCGCCGCTATTGACCGGCACATGCCTGAGGCGCAGGCCACGCGGCCCGACGGCGGATTCTTTGTCTCGGTGACGCTGCCAAAAGGAACGCAAACGACCGCCGTGCGCGCCGCGGCGGCGAAACGAAATTTGAACCTCGCCGACGGGTTGGCTTTCTTCCCGGGCGGCGGCGAGCGATTTTTGCGCTTGCCGTTCTGCGCGCTGACGCCGGAGCAGATTGACGAGGGCATTCGGCGGCTGGCGGAAGCGGTGAAAGACCTGCAGAGATGAGTTCACCCATCGGCAAGATCGTCCGCCTGCAAATTCAACCCACCGGACTCAAGTTCGGCGTCAAGCCGGAGCAGTATTACGAACCGTCCAAACTGATGCCCACCAAAACGCTCGTGCTTACGCCGCAAGGCGCGTTCGCGCGCGGGCCGCAGGGCGCGGTGTTGGACATTCACCATGCCGAGCATCCGGCCAGCAAAAACAGCGGCGGGCGCAACGACCTCTCGGTCGGGTTCACGTCGCATTACGCGGCCATGCGCGAACAGTTCGGCGCGCACGTGGCCGATGGCTGCGCCGGAGAGAACATTCTGATTGAGACTAGCGAGCGAGTCGATTTGGCGAGGCTGGTAAACGGACTGGTGATCGAACACGGCGCGTCAAAGACACGCGCGCGCTTGCAGAGTTTCATGGTCGCCAGGCCGTGCGTGCCGTTCAGCAAATACGCGTCGCGCCAAGAGGACGGCGAGGCGCTTAAGCCCGTCTTGCAATTCCTCAACGACGGAATGCGCGGGTTTTATTGCGCGTTGGAAGAGGCGGGGGAGTTTGTGATTGCGGTGGGAGATATGGTGTTTGCGTAGGAGCAGTTCGTCACGGCGTCCGATCAACGCGATCCGTTAGTTCCGCTTCGTTTTGAGACTTTTGGCATCGCGCTGATGAGCGCGCGGAGGGCATTGTTCACCGAATCGGGCGTGGTGAAAACCCGCGATATATCGGGGTCGAGAACAACGATCAGGCAGTCCTTCATGCGGCGGGCGAAGCGGTTGGGTTTCGCTTTGCTGTAATCAAAGTGATATTCTGCGCGCAAATCTCCCGGCGCTTTAGAGCGGATTCTTGCGGTTCGCGCTCTTTTCAAATTTCAGCCCCATGATTGGCCCTTCGTTTATATTCTACAACAACCCTCATACTTTTTTCACCACAATATCCCCGATCACGTTCGCCGCTTCGTCGCCGCGGTCCGCCGCGTTGGAGAGGTGGCGGTAAATCTCCCGCAGCTTCAACATTTCCACCAGATCGTCCACGTCCTTCGGCCCCACAAACAACGCCGCAATGGCCTCGCGGTATACGCTCTCCACGCGGTTCTCCAGCGCCTTCGCGCGCACCGCGTGATCGTTTGCCACGTTGGGATGATCCTGCAAACGCAATATGCCTTTGTGAATTTCCTCGGCGGCTTCGTTGAGCAGGGAGACCATGCGCACCAGGTATTGATTCGGCTTCACGCCCAGCATCGCCATTTCTTCGGTCGTCGTGTCGGCGTAATCCAGCACGTCGTCCACCGCCCGCGAGAGCCCGAAAATATCTTCGCGATCCATCGGGGTGACAAAGTTGCGGTTGAGCTCGTCAATCAGAATGCGGCGCACCTCGTCCGCGTCCTTCTCAATCGACTTGACTCGCGCCGCCACGTCGGCGTTCGGCTCGCGCATGTAGGCTTGCAGGCCGGTTAACCCCTGCACGGCAAACTCCGCCTGCTTGACTAACAGCGGCAGAAAAATATCTTGCTTCTTTCGCAAAAATGAAAAGCGTTTCATAGTAGTCTCAATTCCGTCATTTCTTGACAACGGATGAAACGGATTTTAACGGATGTTTCTATATATCCGTTTCCATCCGTTTCATCCGTTGTCAGAGTCCCAGCCTGTGCATCACCCAAAACATTCCCGCCCCGACGAGCGCCGTGGCCGGAATGGTCAACACCCACGCTTGCAGCATCTCCT
>CAYYCF010000073.1:0-5667 GCA_964470235.1 uncultured Anaerolineales bacterium
CCTGAAAAGCCAAAACAAGCTGTGGCAATGGTAGTCGGCACGACGGAGATTTATTTGCCGATGGCTGGCCTCGTGGACATGGACGCCGAGCGCGAGCGATTGCGCAATGAGATCGCCGAACTCGACAAACAGATTGCCAAACTGGAAGCGCTGCTCGGCTCGGACTTTGCGAACAAAGCGCCGGCCGCAGTGGTGGAGAAGGAACGCGGGCGACTGGCGGCGGTGAAAGAGTCGAGGGCGAAGTTGAGGGAGAGGGTCGGATAAAGAGTTTGTCAATGCTATAATCCTCGCCAAGGAGCGCGCATCATGCCACGTTCGCCATTCCCCGGCATGGATCCCTATCTGGAATCGCCCGACATTTGGCCGGATGTTCACAGCAGCTTGATGTATATCTTCCGCGAGCAACTTATCCCGTTGCTCGCGCCAAATTACATCGCCGAACTGCAAACTCAGATCGTGATAGATCGCGTGTGGGAAAACCCGCCAGCGGCGGCGAAGGGCGCCGTGCCCGATGTAACGGTGGCGCAAAAACCAAAGAGGCTGCGCGAAACGGCCGTCACTGCCGCCCCGCCCGCGCCCATAGAACTGCGAGTGCCGATTGATATGTCGGTTGAGATCGCCAGCATACACATCCGCCAGCGCGAAAAAGATAGGATCGTTGCCGTGATCGAACTGCTCTCGCCTGTGAACAAACGCCCAGGCACGGGACGGCAGGAATATCTCGAAAAACGCGCCGCCTTTCTCCAAACCGGCGTTCATTTCATCGAGATCGATCTGCTGAGAAAGTGGCCGCGTATGCCCTTCGACGGCGAACCGCCAGCATCAGATTATTTAGCGATGGCGCGCAACGCATACGAAGGCACGAAATGTCTCGTCTGGCCGATCAGCGCGCGCCAGTCGCTACCCACCCTCCCCGTTCCGCTGCTCCGCCCAGACCCCGACGTGCCGCTGGACATGGGCGCTGCGCTGCGAACCGCGTACGAGCGCGCCCGCTACGATTTGCGGATCGACTACACTCAGCCGCTCGACCCGCCGCTCTCCCCCGAAAATGCCGAATGGGCGGCCGGTTTGCTCGCCACAGCCTCACATTAACAAAGAAGCCCGCTTTCATTGAGAAAACGGGCTTCTGATTTCTACGGCTGGACCACCACCCTCGTCGGCAAAACAATCCCATCCGCGAAAGTTTCGGCGGCGGTCAGAATTTTCAACCGCTCGCCCGTCCCTGAATTCCACAGACCGACCACTAGCCGGTACTCGCCCGGCGGCGGGGCGTCGGCAAAGGCCAGGTCGTGCTCGTCGCGCACGTAACGATTTGTGGGCCAGCGCGAGGTGGGGAAGTCGGCGGGGTTGAGTTTGTCGGATTGGGCGTAGAGGTAATCGTCCGCCCCGATGAGGTGAACGTACACTTGGAAATTCATCGGCACCGGCGCTTGGGTTTTCCAATAGAGAGTCACCGTGAGGGGGTCGCCTGCTCTAATCGTCTGATCGCTCACGTCGTAAGCTAACAACTGCAAGCCGCGCTCGAGCTTCACGTAGTGTGAATGCTGCGCGACTTTCACTGCCCTGCCGCTCGACTCGAATCGGAACCAACCCGCTTGATCCGCCGCCAGCTTGAGGCCGATCCCCAGCAGAACAATGGCGGCCAGCGCAATGGCCGGCCGCGGGGCGAGCGGCGTCACGCCCAATTTTTCCGACGGCTGAGTAGTGATCGCCAGCCAGACAGCGCCGCACAAACCGAACAACGCCAATAGCGAGAGCGCCCACCCCGCGCGGCGCGGCCACGTGTCTTCAAAAAACAACTCGACGATGTGCGCCCCCGCCGGAATCTGAAACGTAATGAATCCTTCGGGTTGAGCCACCTCAATCGGCGCGCGCGCGCCGTCCACTTTCGCCGTCCATCCCGGAAAGTAAAAAGCAAAAGAACGAAAGATGAAACCGCTTTCTGAGACGACGACATATCGGTCATAAAACGGTTTTTGCGCTAGAGACTGAACTACCGCGCGCGGCGGCAGTGAGGCGCGGTTGACTCGATCAATCACCCCGCCGGCTTTGTACGAATCCAGAACGCTCGATTCGGCTTTCGGCACCAGCGACACGCCCACCGGAAGAAAATCGTTAGCCGACGTGGTGCCAAGCGCGCGGCCTTGCAACTCGACGCCGATCATGCGCAAAGGTGTCACCGCGCCGAACTCGTGCCATTGCGGCGGATACAACAGGGGCATGGCCGCGATGATGATCGCGCCCAGGGCGGCCGCTCCCGCCGTCGTCACCACGCGCTCGCCGTCGAATCGTTCCACCCAGCGCACCGCGTTGCCGGCCAACGGCGCAAAGGCCAACGCCGTCGGCCCGAGGAAGCGCGTGGGAAATTGGAAGAACGACATGAACGGAATCGCTTCCCAGAAATTCACCGAGGCCGGCGTAATGAGATAAATGAAAGCGACGGCGGCAAAAGTGAAGAAGATAGTGTCGAGCCGGCGCAAACGGCGGGAGAAAATGGTGAGCGCGCCGAAGGCGGCCAGGGCCCATTGCAGGAGTCCGAGGTTGAATCGAAACTTCGGTTCGGTGGCGCCGAGATCAAAATAGCTCGAAGAAGCAAAAAGCTCTTTCAATGGAATGAAGTAATTGTGGAAGTCGAAGTAGCCCGGCCCGGCCACGTTGTGCAATTGCACCGCGCTTCGCTCCAACCCGGCCGGCAACCAGTAAAACGCGGCCAGCCCCAACCCCAAGCCGATTGCCAATGCCAGATGTGGAACATTTCTGCGCGGCTCAGGCCCGAGATACGTCTGCGGCACAAGCGGCGATATCAATGTTTCCCAGGCGAGAAAGGCTAACAAGAATCCATAGACCACCAGCGCCATGAGCGGGTGCGAAAGGATCAACGCCGCCAACGAGAGTCCGGAGAGCGCCAGATGATGCGGCGCGCCGGTGCGGCGCAAACGATCAAACGTCCAAAGGATAACGGGGGCCAATCCGAGCGCCAGCGCTTCCGGCACGTCGCCGCGCGCCTGTGGATCAATGTAAAGGATATACGGCGAGAGCGCGAAGGCCGCCGCCGAGACCACACCGGCCACCGCGCCCCACCGGTCGCGTCCGAACAAATACGTGCCCAGCGCGCCCAGGCACGCCGCCAACACCAGCACGAACTTCGTTCCCGCTACCGGGCCGCCGCCCGTGAGCAAACCGTAATAGGCGGCGAGATGATACGCTAGCGGCGAGTAGAAATTAAAAACGGGATAGCCGTAACCAAAATAGAAATCGGGCGCGAGGCGCGGATACAAACTGCCGTCGCGGATCGCGTTTTCGACCTCCGCCGCGCGATAGACGTGCATCTCGGCGTCGGTCATCGTCGGCAGGCTGGGGCGCGTGAGCAACGGCCAGGCGGCCAGTGTGCTTATCGCCAACGCGATCATTATTCCCGGGTCAAAATATCGTCGTAGAAAATTCATGTATGAAAGACGAGTCCGAAATCCCCAGTCGCTTCCCCCTGTGGACTTCGGACTCAATTGAATGTTTGGAGATCAAATTTACTGGCGAGAGCACAGATGGCGGAGAAGTTTTTGACAACGGATGAAACGGATTTTGACGGATGTTTTTCTTATCCGTTGACATTCGTTCAATCCGTTGTCGAATCCACTCACGCCAATAAAGAAGGAATCTCTTCCGGGTGCTTCGCCACTTTGACACGGGCGTTTTCGAGCGCCTTGATTTTGTCGGACGCTAGTCCGGAGCCGCCTTCCACAATCGCTCCGGCGTGGCCCATGCGCTTTCCGGGGGGCGCGGTCTGCCCGGCGATGAAGGCGACGACCGGCTTGGTCATATGATCGGCAATGAATTCGGCCGCCTTCTCTTCGTCGTTGCCGCCAATCTCGCCGATCATCACCACGCGATCCGTCTTCGGATCATCTTCAAACATCGCCAAGGCGTCAATGAAGTTCGTGCCGCTCACCGGATCGCCGCCGATGCCGACACACGTGGACTGCCCCATGCCGCTTTGCGTGATGGCGTGAATCACCTCATAGGTAAGCGTGCCACTGCGGGCAACGATACCCACACTGCCAGGTTTGGCGATGTGGCCTGGGATGATTCCCACTTTGGCTTCGCCAGGGGTGAGGAGGCCTGGGCAGTTCGGGCCGACCAGGCGGACGCCTTTTTGATCGAGATAATTCCGCACGCGCATCATGTCCTGCACCGGCACGCCTTCGGTGATGCACACAATCAACGGCGCGCCGGAGTCGGCGGCCTCGAACATGGCATCGGCGGCGAAACGCGCGGGGACGTAAATCAACGAGCAGTTCGCGCCAGTGGAGTCGACCGCCGATTTGCAGGTGTCGAATACCGGCACTTTGCCGCCGCAGGCCCACTCGCCGCCCTTGCCAGGCGTCACCCCGGCCACGACCTTTGTGCCGTAGGCCAGCATTTGCTCCGAATGAAACGCGCCCTCGCGGCCGGTGATGCCTTGAACCAAAACTCGCGTGTCTTTGTTGACGAGAATACTCATAACTTCAAAAAATCCCAAATCCCAATGACCAAATCCCAAAAAACGAATGCCGGTCTGAACGGTTGGGATTTGGGTTTTGGGATTTGGGATTTGATCTATCCTTTGGCCGCTTTTACGGCCTTCTTGGCCGCATCGGCCAGCGACGTTGCCGTGATCATCTTCGCGTCGGCCAACAGCTTCCGGCCTTCGGCTTCATTCGTGCCGACCAGCCGCACCACCATCGGCACGGTCGTCTTCACTTCTTCCAGCGCCTTGAGAATGCCGCGCGCCACTTCGTCGCACCGCGTAATGCCGCCGAAGATGTTGAACAGCACGGCTTTGACGTTCTGATCGGAGAGAATGATCCGCAGAGCCGCGGCTACTTTGTCCGACGTTGCGCCGCCGCCGATATCGAGAAAGTTCGCCGGACTGCCACCAAAATAGCTGATGATGTCCATCGTGCCCATCGCCAACCCCGCGCCGTTGACCATGCACCCGATCTCGCCGTCCAACTTCACGTACGACAGACCGTATTTGCGCGCTTCGGTTTCGGCCGGCGCTTCCTCGTCGAGATCGCGCATCTCGGCTAAATCGGGATGGCGGAACAGCGCGTTGTCGTCCACGACGATCTTGCCGTCGAGCGCTTTCAATTGATCCGAACCGTCAATCACCAGCGGGTTGATTTCGGCCAGGGTCGCGTCGGTGCCCCAGTACGTTTGATACAGCCCGGCGGCCATCTGCCCGAAGGCCTTCCAATGCTCGCGCGGCAAACCGATGCCCGACGCCAGGTTGCGCGCCTGATAATCGTGCAGGCCGAGAAACGGATTGATGTGTTCGCGGACAATTTTCTCCGGCGTCTTCGCGGCCACTTCTTCGATGTCCACGCCGCCCGCCGACGAAGCAATCATCACCGGGCATTTGGCCGCGCGGTCATTCGTCACGCCCAGATAAATTTCAGCCTTGATTTCAGAGGCTTCGTCCACCAGCACCTTGCGCACCGGCAGGCCCTTGATGGTCATCGCCAGAATTTGCGCCGCATAGGTTTCAGTGTCTTGCAGGGTCTTGGCGACTTTGATGCCGCCTGCTTTGCCGCGCCCGCCCACCAGCACCTGCGATTTGATCACGACCGGCAGGCCCAACTCGGCGGCGATATCCCGCGCCTGCTCCGCCGTCGCCGCCACCCGCCCTTT
>CAYYCF010000073.1:5767-7110 GCA_964470235.1 uncultured Anaerolineales bacterium
AACGTGCTGGCGTCCACGCCAAAATCGCCAAAGGTGTAAAGGAACTGCCCGCCGTCGGTGAACACTAGCACGCGATAGCCTTCGGGATCGCTCACGTACACGCGGTTTTGTTCGTCCAGCGCGATCTGCGGTTTGTTGTCCAGCGATTGCCCGAACCAACCTTCGATGCTCCACTGGCCCAAGAACGTACCGTCGTTGGCAAACACTTGCACCCGTTGATTCCAAGTGTCGGCCACAAACACACGCCCGTCGGAGGCAACGGCCACGCCCGTCGGCTCATCCAATTCACCATCCAACACGCCGCCCGTGCCGATCGCTCGCAATGGGTTGCCGTTGTTGTCGAACACCAGAATCCGTTTGTTGCCGGTGTCGGCCACGTACACGTTGCCGCCGGCGTCCACCGCGATCCCGCGCGGCCCCCACATCGCGCCCAAGCCGGCATCCGTCAAACCAAACGCGCCCCACGCCGCCAAGAATTTACCGTCCGCGCTAAACTTTTGGATGCGGTGATTCCATGTGTCCGAGGCGAACACGTTGCCCTCTTTGTCAACAGCCAAGCCCCAAACTTCATTGAACGTGCCTGGGAGCGCGGTGTTATCCTCCAACTTGCCCAGGCTGCCCCAGGCCCGCACGAACTCGCCCTCGGCCGTAAACTGCTCGATGCGATTGCCCCGCGTGTCGGCCACGTACACCGATCCGTCTTTGCCAACGGCCACCGCGCGCGGTGAAGTGAACTGCCCGTCGCCCACGCCTTCCGCGCCCCACATTTTGTCCGCGGTCAACACCTGCTTGCTCTTCACGTACGGGTCTTCGGGCGCGGGCGCGAGCGAGGCCGACCCCACCCCGAGCGACCACAACTGCGCCGCCACGTCCTTGCGAATGTACAGCCTCATGCGGTCCGACACCGGCCAGCGCGACAAGCTGTAATCCACGTTGGTCAACTGCCCGTACTTCGTGTAATCGCGATAGACCCAAATGTCGGCCAGCGCCTCGCGATAATTCGGATCGCTCCACGCCGTCTTGATGCGCTCCCAATTCAAATTGAAATACTCCTGCATCGGCCACCACATACGAATGTATTCGTATTTGTAATAGCGGTCGCCCAACAGCGGCTCCACGCGCGCCCAGTTGGTGTCGCCGGCAATGATCAGCGGCGTGTCCTGAAACGCTTCGCGCGTCGGCTGGCCGCCGTAAAATACCTGCCCGGTGAAATCGCGCAGGTACCAAGTGATCGGCCACGACACGTCGTCGTCGTACGCCACGCGAATGCCCAAGCCGTCCGTCGTGCGCCGCGAAATCTCTTCCACTTGCGCCATCACTGTTTTCACGCCCGGCGCGCCGGA
>CAYYCF010000073.1:7210-10368 GCA_964470235.1 uncultured Anaerolineales bacterium
CCCTGAAACGGGCGATGCGTCCCCAACAAACTGCCGAGCGCAAACAGAATCGCATACAGCGTGATCGGCACGACGAGCAGCGCGATCCATCCCGACCGCTCCCGGATCCACTGCCAGTCCACCGCTTCGACGATCTGGCCGAACGACCATCCGGCCAATAGAATCATCGGCAGGGCAATATGCACGGTGAGCCACGGCATCTTTTCGCCCGCATACGAATACGCAAATATATTTGCCGCCGTCCACAAACCCAGGAACAACAACGCCGGGAATCTGTGAGTGCCGGTGGCGGCGTCCACTTCCAATGACCGCCCCACGTCCACATTGGTGAACCAGCGCTTGATCCCGATCCCCGCCGCGATCAACGATCCAATCGCCGGAAGAAATTCGTACACCGGAATCTGCACCGCCAGATAGTAATACCACGGCTGACTGCCGCGCTGTACGCCTTGCTGATCAAGCCAGTAGCCGAGCGACCCCACCATGCCGGTGGCGAACCCGCCGCCGTTGGTGAACATGGTGGTGAACAGCGGCACAAAGATGCCGTAGAAAATTCCGGCCGAGATCAACCACTTCTTCCAGTCCCACAGCAGCCCGACTGTCGCCGAGAGCGCGAACAGCGGAATGAACACCGTCGCCGTCTTGACCAAGCCCGCCCACGAATAATCGAGCGGATCGGCCTTGAGCAAAAACTTAACCGGAAACGCCGCTAACTGCGGCAAGACAAACGTGCCAAGAATTACCAGCAGATCGTCCACCGCGTAATCGCGCAATTTCTCGCGGAACGAAAGCAGACACGTCAGCCCGGCGATCAACGTCAGCGCAATGGATGCGCCAAAGGCAATGCCGGCCCACTGTTTCAAAGCGTCGATGGGCGTGGCCGCCCCGGTGAGCGGAGCGTCCGGGTTGGCCGGCACGGCAGTGACGGTCGCGCTCAACTGGTCGGCCATCTTCGGCCCTACGAAGAACAGCGCCGCCGCGATCACGCCGGCCGCCAACGCCAGATAAATGCTCCAGGCGAAGATCGGCTTGTAGCGCGCGTCCGGCCATTCGGCGTTGAACATCTCGCGCAGAAAGATCAAACCGAGAAACAGCATCCAAATGGCGACATAGATATAGGACACCTCCTTGGTCGTGTACATCAGCGCGGTGGCGGCCACCATCGTGTACAGCCATTTCTCTTGTCGCCCTTCCATGTAGTTGAACAGAGCCAACGCCATCAACAGCGCCCATACCACCACATACGATTCGTTGCGGACGTAGCGCGAGTAATACAGCATGTACGGCGAAATGATCATGAAGGACGCCGCCAACAGCGCGCCGGCTTTGCCCAGCCATTTGCGGAAATACCAGGCGAGCGCCACCGCCGCCACGCCGAACAGCGCCGCCGGAATGCGCGCCGTGAAATCGGTCGCGCCGAACAGCGCATAAATCAGCGCCACGATGTGAAACTGGAACGTGCCGTGCATCAACGGCGTATGCACGAAGCCCTTGCCCACGTACAATTCATAAGAGTAAAACGTGTGCAAGCTTTCGTCGTGGCTGATTACCCGCGCGCCCAGGTCATAGAAACGCGTCACCGCCGCCACGGCGATCAAAACGGCGTACATCACCTTTTCCCAATCCCACGCCATCGCCGCCCACAACGAGCGATCAAGCAAGGAAGACTGCTTTTCCAAAGTTATTTCGGCCATAATCAAACCTCGTCAATTGTGAATACTCAAGACACAATACCCAATACTCAATAAAACGGTTGGCATCAGTTGCGCGCGTAGCGGAGCACATCAATTTCTCGTCGGCCTTGTTACTTCAACCGTGAGCAGGTTTATTCTGCTTCAAATAGGATAGGGCTTCCTCTGCGCCCCGCCATCCTTCATTCTCGCTTATTTGCGGATACAAACGCATAAGTTCATCATACGTTGAATTACTCAACGAGGCTAAGTCCGCTCTCGCTACTGTAATTCTCAATTCGGCGTCTAAGGCTACAAACTTGTGGTCGCCGTCGCGCCGATAGAAAGCGCCGCATATGTAGCCCAGAAGAATATCGCCGGGTTGGGGATTTTGCGTGGTCAATAGAAGTATGTCGTAATGCGGTCCGGGAGGTGCGCCCATGCCGCCAAGCCAACCATAAGCACCGCTAAAGCCCCTATCATAAATTAACGACTTGTACGTTGTCCGTATGAAAGCGCCGCTTATTGGGTCGTATGAAAACCGGTATGGTTCATTGCGGGGTTGTTCGACGACCACCCATACCTTTTCAGGGAAGTCGGGGTGCAGGCCAAGAGTTTTGATGTCCACCATTGCAATTATCCCGTGGAGGGCAAATGCCTTTTGCCGAGTCTTTACGCCTTGCCGCTCCCGCACGATACAAAAATACCAGAGTCTTTGGTGACGTAGAACTTTCCATCAAGTCTCTGAAACTCTTGATTCACAAAATTGCTGAAATCAATTTGCCGGTCAGCACTCAGTTTTATCCTTCCTGATAGGATGTAATCAATCAATGGGGCAGGTTCTGTGACGATGAGCGAGTCTTCATAGCGATGAAGCGCAACATTCGTAAACCAGTGAGCAAGTTGAGCCGCGCCATTTTCGAGAACAAAAGATTCGGATAGTCGTGCGCCCCACCAGGCCAGTTGAAAGTCAAATCTGCCCACCAAGTCTGCTATCTCTTGAAGATGTCTCTGACCCACTGTCGAAGCATAGAAACTCCCGTCAGGTTTTAAGACCCGTCGAATTTCGGAGAGAGCTTTAGTCTTGTCCGGCGCATGGTAAAGCATGTGATTTGCAATGACGCCATCAAAACTCCGGCTTTCAAACGGCATGGACTGAGCGTCAATTATCTCTAATCGAAAACGACGGCGGTGGTCAAGGTTTTGTTGAGCCTGTTGCAACATTCCCGCCGAAAAGTCCGACAGAATAATCTCCCACTCCGCTGGAACGCGGTCCATATTTTCAAGCCACAGGTCGCCGGTCCCACACCCCAACTCTAAAATACGGCACTGCGGCGGAAATTCGAGTTGGTCGAAGACCCACCGTTGCCATCCGTATTTGTTGATGCTGAATCGTTGATGCAACTGAATGCGGGTATTCAAGTTTGTTGCATTCTGATATTGGCTAGTGACGTATTTCGTATCTGCTAACCCTGCTGCCTGAGACAT
>CAYYCF010000074.1:0-10333 GCA_964470235.1 uncultured Anaerolineales bacterium
GGCGTCGCGGTTGGATTAAGCACTTCGTCCACCGTGGGCTTAGACGGGACGCGCAGTTGCCAGATGTCGTACTCGACGATCTGATCGTTGTTGTCCCGTTGATCTGTCAGCCACTGTGTGAAGACCTCGCTTTGTTTCTGTTGGTATTCGCTGTCGGTCAGTGGGCGGGGACCGCGCGAGAGTATTTCGATGACGTGCCAACCAAAGCTGGTCTGGACCGGGTCTTTGTACAGGCCTAAACCGACGTTGAACACCACTTGATCAAACTCCGGCACCATGCGCCCAGGCCCAAAAGTGCCCAAGTCGCCGCCTTGATCTTTGTTGCTGGTGTCCTTTGAGTATTGCTGCGCCAGCGCCGCGAAGTCTTCACCCTTTTGCAGGCGGGCGATCAAGTCTTTGGCGGTGGCTTCGTCCGCGACCAAAATGTGGCGCACGTGCGCTTCGACCACTTCGCGCGGGGTGTCGGCAGTGACGGCCTCGCGCAGTTTGTCCCGGAGCAAAAGCGTTTCAAATATCCTGCGAATGTCGGCCTCGCTCATGCCGGCCTGCGTTTCGAGCCGCTTCAAGAATTCGCCGTAGTTCTTCTGATAGGCTTCCGCCGTGTAAGGCGTTGCGCTGGGCAGTGGTGTGGCCGAAGGCCCGGCAGTCGGCGCTTCGGTCGGGGGCAGTGTGGGCGCCACGGTGGCGGTGACGCCCGGCGCGGCCGTCGGCGCCAATGTGGGCGTTTCGGTCGGGGCCGAGGTGGCGCTGGGGAGCGGAGTCGGCGTGCCGTCCGGGAAATAGCCGAACGCTTCATGCACCGATTTATCCACCTCCTCTGCCGACACGGTGAGGCCGCGCTTTGCCGCTTCCTGGCGGATGATCTCGTCTTCGATCAAATCGTCCAACACGCGGCGGCCGAGGGCGTTGGGGTCGGTCAATTGAATTTGAATCTGGTTGAGTTGAGATTGGTAGTAGCTCGCCGCGTTAGGGTCGTTGCCAAAGAATTGAACGATCTGGTTGATCTGCGCGTATTGGTTGATCAGTTGCACGCGCTGGTATTTCACCATTTTTTGAAATTCGGCGGTGGTGATTTCAACCGAGCCGACTTTGGCGACGGGCTGCCGCGGTTGCAGGACGTATTGATCCAGCACGCCATATCCGATCAACCCGCCGATGAGCGCGACGATAGCCAGGGTGCCGATGATCACCCAACGTTGAAGCATGGCTTCGCGCTCCGCGCGGGCGAGGTGTTTGCGAGTGGCGCCGAGGTGAGGCGGCCTAGATTGAGTCATCGAAACTTCTCCTTTGTGGCGCGGACTTTCTAGTCTGCGCAGTGGGCAGGCTGGAAAGCCTGCCACTACACCGCAGCATAGCATCGGGCATAGGAACGTTCCTATGCCCGATGGTAGAGCAGTTCTCTGTTGTGTTGCCGGCGGCCGTGTTTATTGCATGGCCGTGTTGTACGGCATCAGGGCCATGTGCCGCGCGCGTTTGACGGCCTCGGTGACCAGGCGTTGGTGTCTAGCGCACGCTCCGGTCTGGCGGCGCGGCCGTATCTTTCCGGCTTCGTTGATGTATTTGCGAAGCAAATCGGTTTGCTTGTAGTCTACGCTGTGAATCTTTTCGACGCAGAACTGGCACACCCTGGCGCGGGGCACAAAACGACCGCCGCGCTCTTCAGCGTCGACTTCTTCATCTTCGCTGCTGCGCGAGCGATAGCGATATTCGTCGTCCACGATATTTCTCTCCTGTATTGCCGGCAGGCTGGAAAGCCTGCCATTGCTGTGGCGCGGACTTTCTAGTCTGCGCAGTGGGCAGGCTGGAAAGCCCGCCGCTACTCACTGTTTCTAAAATGGAAATTCGTCTTCGGGCTCGTGGGCTTCCGGCGCCGGCGCTTGCTCTGGGGTGTGGGGTTTGTTGCGGTCGAGGATGATCATCTCGTTGGCAACCACTTCGGTGCGGGAATGCTTCTTGCCTTCCGCATCTTCCCAACTCCGCGTTTGCAAGCGGCCTTCGACGTAAACCAGCGATCCTTTGAAGAGAAATTGTTTGCACGTTTCGGCCAGCTTGCCCCAGGCCACCACGCTGAACCACTCGGTTTCTTCATGGCGCTCCCCTTCCGAGGTGTTCCAGGCGCGTGAGCAAGCGACCGTGAAGGTGGTGACCGGGCGGCCGGTTGGCGTGTAACGCATCTCCGGGTCGCGCCCCAAGTTTCCGATGATCATGACTCTGTTCAGCCCTCTGCTCATAGGTCACTCCCTTCTGTAAGGGCGAAGCATTCGCCCGCTCATTTCTGGTTTTATCAAAGCCCAGGCGCGAATGCTTCGCCCCTACGCCGACGGCGCGGCGGCGGTTTCCGCTGGGGCGGCCGGTTGCGCCGGCGCGGGCGCCGGCTGGCTTTCATCCAAGCGCATGATCATGAAACGTATGACCTGCTCGGTCAAGCGCAGGTTGCGTTCTACTTCGATGGGGGCGCCGGCGTTCATCTTGGTCTGCAATAGAACGTAGTAGCCCTCGCGCTGTTTGCGAATTTCGTAGGCCAGTTTCTTTTTGCCCAGGGCCTCGGCCTTGTCAACCGCGCCACCGGCAGACGTGATCCAACCTTGCACTTTTTCTGTCAGCGCATTCACGCCCTCTTCGTCCATTTCGGGATGGGCGATAAAAGCAACTTCATACAAACGCATGTCTTGTGAGTCTCCTTTCCTCGGGATGTTGCCCCGGTCGGTCTGTGTGGAAGTACAGGCCGCCTGGAGCGGAAAGTGGGCGGGGAGAGGGGGATAGCGCACGGCTCTCCCGCGTACACATTGGACGAGAGTTTACCACAAGAGGGTCAAATCCCAAAGACCAAATCTCAAACCCCAACTTCCAATTTCAAACTTCCAACTTCCAATTTTCAACTTCGAACAGGCAACGCAATGTAAAAAACACTTCCCTGCCCCAACCGGCTCTCCACCCAAATGCGCCCGCCGTGACGGTCAACGATGCTCCTCACGATGGCCAACCCCAACCCGCTGCCTTTGACGCCGATGTTGTCGCGTTGGCGCACGCGGAAGAATTTTTCAAACAGCCGCGCTTGATCGCTGGGCGCAATGCCAATGCCCGTATCCTGCACGGCGATGATGATACTTCCGTCGCGCACTTCGGCCGCGACCCGAATCTGTCCGCCGTGGTTGGTGTACTTGATGGCGTTGTCCACCAGATTCGATACCGCTTGTCGGAGCAGAGTCTTGTCGCCCGAAACGGGCGGCAGGCCGCGGGCGACTTGAACGGCGACGGAAATGTTTTTGTTCGTGGCGTTGTTGTGCAAGTTGGTCACAGCAGTGCCGATGATCTCTTCTATTGGACAGCTTTCGCGGGCCAAGCCCACCCCGGCCTCAATGCGGGTCAAGTCGAGCACGTGTTCGATCAACTCGCTCATCTGCTCGATACCGACCACGATCTTTTCGGCGTACTCAACCTGCTTGGAGTTGAGTTCGCCAACCATCGGCATCATGGTGGCGTAGCCGCGCATGAAAGTCAGCGGCACGCGCAGGTCATGGCTCACGGTGGCGACAAATTCCGATTTAAGTTCGTCCAGTTGTTTGAAGTACGTCACGTCGCGCAACACGGCCACTTGACCGAGCAGGCCGCCGTCGGCGGCCACGATGGGCGAAGCCGAAGCGTACAGCGTGCGGCCATCGGCCAGCGGCACTTGGCGCGGCGCGCCCTTTTGCGGATTGCGGATTACGTCGATCAACTCGGCGCGGTCGATCACGTCGGCCAACGGCTTGCCATGCGCCGCGCGCGCCGACACGCCGAACACGGCCTCTGCCGCCGGGTTGAGCAATGAGATGCGCTCGTGGCGATCAATGACGATGACGGCATCGGGCGACGAGGCCAGAATGGCTTGCAATTGTTGACGACCACCCTCGCTGGCTTCGAACAATCGCGTGTTGCTCACGGCCACTGCCGCTTGACCGGCCAGCGTGGCTACAAAATTAACTTCGGCTTCGGTGAAGGCGTGGGCGTGATCGAATCCGATCCACAATGCGCCCAAATATCGCGACTGCTGCCGCAGGGGCAGGGCGATGAGGGCCTGCACTTGTCCGGCCACTTTGTCGGCGCTGATCACCGCCCGGGCGCGGGCCAAATTTTCCAACACGATGCGGCCCTCCGTTTCGACCAGGGCCAGCATATCATTGTCCAACGGTTCCATAACCGCGCTTAAAGCGCCGGCGGCGTAGAAGATCGGCGGCGCGCCGTCGGCGGCGGGAATGATCAGCCGGATACCGCCGCCGCGCGTGGCGGCCAGCGCGCCGTTCAACAACGGCGGCAGGGATTGATCCAGGTTGAGGCTTCCGGCAATGCCCTGGCTCACCCGCAAAAGTAGATTCAGTTCCTCCAGCCGCGCGCGCAATCGCTCGCGCATTCGCTCGAAGGCGACGCCCAACCTCCCCACTTCATCCTCGCCGGATATGCCCACCGGACGATCCAATTCGCCTTGCGCCATGCTGGCCGTGGCCTGCGCCAGCGTTTCGATGGGGCGGATGATCTGACTCGTCACCAACAAGATAATTGCCGAACCGACGACGCCGAACACCACCAGGATAATGATGAGAGGGGTAGTGATCTGCGCCGCCTGGGTAAGCACGACTTCGTTGGGCAGAATGATGACCACCGACCACGGGTAGCCGTTGACGGGCAGGTAATACACCAACCGGCGCGTATTGCCTGGGGCGCTGTCGCGGTACGCAATGCCGTCGGGATTCGTTGCGGCGAGCTTCTCCGGAAGTTTTTCGGGGATTGTCCAGGTCTGCAGGAATTGGGCGCGCCCGGAATCAAAAATGATTTTGTCGCTTTCGTCCAGGAGGTAGCCGTGCCCGCCGCTGGCCGCCAGGCTGTGCAACTGATTGATGGCCGGTTCAAGCAGAGGATTGTTTTCGATGTCCGCCCGCCCCACCAGTGTGCCGGAGGGGGCGTTCGTTTGGGGGTTGATCACCGGCGCGATGAACGAGAGTTCGACATCCCCCGTTGACAGATTGACAGGATAGATAGTGATGGTTTGCGGCACGCCCAAACCGATAGCGATGGCCTCGTCCGGTGTGAGCAGCGCATTGCGATCTTCAGTTTCCGGGTAGTAGGCGACGAGCGAGCCCGTTTGATCGAAGAAGGCCAAGCGGCGAAAGTAAGCGACGGCGCGTATCTGTTCCGACAACCAGGGCGTGACTGCTGCCGGATCGGGGTCTTGCAAACGCGAATCAACGGCGAGTGTGTTGAGCAGGCTTTGGCCGGTTTGGGCAAAGTAAGGCACGGTGTTGGCGACGCTCTGCGCATCCCGCTCCATTTGATTGACGATCAGAGCCGTAGCGACTTGATTGGCGACGCGCGTGTTTGCCCATACCAAGAATAACAGCCCAAAAAAACTGAGGGGGAGGAGGGTGTAAATCAGCCGGCGGTTAAGACTGGAGGAATAGGGCGGCGGCTGGAGGCCGCGCCGCTGCAGCCAAACGCCAGACAGGGCAGAGGCGGCCAGAGCGCCGATTACGCCGCCGATGAGTAGTTCGCCGAAAAGGGGGAGTCCGCTAGCGGCCCACACGGCGGCGACGAAGTCAATCCCGATCAGTCCCAGCGCCGTGCTGTTGGCGACGTGCGAGAGAAAGGAAATCAGCCAGATGACGAACGCGGTGATCAAACTGGCGACGATCGGCGCGCGAAAAAGGCGCGGGAGAAAACCGCGATAATCCTGAGTCAACAACCAGCCGAACAGTCCGGCGGCGAGGGCCGTTTCAAAAAGAGTGGTGAGTTGATACGTTTCCCACCCGGCGCGAGCCAGGCCGGCGGCCAGGCCGACGATCATGGCCGGGCCCGCGCCCAAAAATCCGGCGGCGAGGATGATGGGTGTGTAGCCGAAAAAAGATAGCGTGGGGCCAAGCGGTTCAATGGGCAAGCCAGGCGGTGCGGCGGTGCCCGGGAAGCGTAATCGAACGGAGGTGATCAGCAACGGCGCAAGGGCGGCCAAGCCGGCCAGCAAAATCCATTGGGATGATCTGAGTTTGACGAGTTCGGGCAGGACGCGGGCGAGCGCGGTGATCAAGACCAGCGTGTATACCAGAAGCACGCCGTATCCGACGAAGTTCCCCGGCAGCCTAATGAACGGTAAACCATTGATCCCCCACAACTCGAAGGACATGCGCGGGATTATAGCATCGCGACCTCACAGGTCAACTCGACCGCAGTTGTACCCATACCCTACTTGTGCTAAACTCCCCAGCATTGGAATTACTCAAAAGGATTGGACTATGGCAGAGAAAATCTTGATCGTAGACGACGATCTGGATACCTTGAAACTGGTGGGGTTAATTCTCCAGCGGCAGGGTTACGAGATTGTGGCGGCCAACACCGGCACGCAAGGGCTGGCCAAAGCCGCCGCCCAAGTGCCTAACTTAATTTTGCTCGACGTGATGATGCCCGATATGGAGGGCTACGAAGTCACGCGCCGCTTGCGGGCCGACCCCAACTTGGCTCACATCCCGATCATCATGTTCACCGCCAAGACATTGGTAGACGACAAAGTGGCGGGGTTCGAGGCCGGCGTGGACGATTACATGACAAAACCCACGCATCCGGCGGAGCTTGTTTCGCGGGTGAAGGCGTTGCTGTCGCGCAGCGGCACGGCCAAGCGCCCGAGCGCGGTAGCGGAACGCGGCAGGATCATCGGTTTGTTGGGCGCGAAGGGCGGTCTGGGAACGACGACCCTGGCGTTGAATTTGGCCGTCGCCACCGCGCAAGCCGGGCAAGACGTGATCTTGTGCGACTTGAGGCCAGGGCAGGGCACGGTGGCCTTACAGTTGGGCTTCAATCAAAGCAGCGCGCTGGGCGCTCTTCTTTCCAAACCGGTGGGGGAGATCAACCCGCGCACCATTGAAGGTCAATTGACGGTGCACGGGCGTTCGAGCGTGCGCTTGCTCATGGCTTCCTCGTTGCCGAGCGAGTCCCCGTTGGCTTCGGCGGTGACGCAAGCGGAGCAAGTGGTGCGCCAGACGGCGACGATGACGAAGTATTTGGTGTTGGACTTAGGCGCGGGCTTATCGGACATGACCCGCAAGGTGATCAGCCTGTGCGATCACTTTGTCCTCCTGGTCGAACCGGTGCGCTTGACGCTGACGTTGGGCAAATCCATTATGGGCGCGATGGAACAAATGGGCATCAACCCGGCGCGCGTTGACCTGGTGATGTCGAACCGCACGCGATCCAGTTTGCAAATTCCGTGGCAGCAAGCCGAGGGCATATTGAGCCACAACATTGCCATCATCCTCACCCCCGCGCCCGAGTTGGCTTACCAAGCCACCGAGGCCTGCGTGCCTATGAACATCATGCAACCCGACAGCCTGACCGCCGATCAAGTGAACAAACTCAAGGAGATGATCGTCCAGGGTAAACGGGGCGGCAGCGGGTTGACCACCGGATAACCCGCGTCTTGCCGGCACTGCAGTGATTGAATCGATCCGCCGCGCGGCGCACATTCTTCGCGAAGCTCAGTTTGCGGTGGCCTTCACCGGCGCCGGTATTTCAACCGCTTCCGGCATCCCGGATTTCCGCAGTCCCGAGTCTGGCTTGTGGGCCAGGGTTGATCCTATGGAAGTGGCTTCGCTCCAAAGCTTCCGTCAACATCCAGAGAAATTTTACGAATGGGTGAAACCGTTGGCGCGCACGATGTTGACGGCTCAACCCAATGCCGCCCACATGGCGCTGGCGCAGTTGGAAGCGCGCGGTTTTCTCACCCTCACCATCACGCAAAATATTGACATGCTGCATGAGCGCGCGGGAACGCAGCATCTGCTCGAAGTGCACGGGCACCTGCGTGAAGCCACCTGTATCCACTGCTATCACGCCGAAGCCGCGACGGGATTGCTGGAGCACTGGTTGAACCGGGGCGAATTGCCGCGCTGCCCGTCGTGTGGAAACGTTATGAAACCCAACGTGATTCTGTTCGGGGAGCAGCTGCCGGCGACGGTGTTTATCGAAGCTCAATTGGCCGCGCGGCAGTGCGACGTGATGCTGGTGGCCGGGTCGTCGCTGGAAGTATTCCCCGCCGCCGACCTCCCGCTGTTGTCGCTCGATCACGGGGCGAGCCTGGTCATTGTCAACCGCGAGCCGACGTTCGTGGACGAGCGCGCCGCCGTCGTCATCCACGCCGACGTTGCCCAGGCCCTGCCGCAGTTGGTGGCCGAGGTCATCGGTGGCTAAACCGTACACAGGCCCGGAGCGCCGCAAGGACTATAACCTCCGCCTGCGGCGTTACCGGCGATTGTTGGAAGTGACGCGGACGCTGTCGTCTACACTCGACCTGCCCTATTTACTTCGCAACATTATCGAGTCCGCCAGGGAATTGACGGACACCGAGGCGGCTTCCATTATGCTGATGGACGCCAGCACCGGGCAGTTGCGCTTCGAGGCCACTACCGACAAAGACGATGCCGCGGCGATGGAGCGCATTCCCGTTCCTATCGAAGGCAGTATCGCCGGAACGATCTTTACCACCGCCAAACCCCTCATCATCGCCGACGCCGCCAGCGATCCGCGGCACTTCCGCAAAGTAGATAACACCATCACCTTCGTCACGCGCTCGATTTTGGGCGCGCCGTTGATCAGCAAAGAAAAACCTATCGGTGTGCTGCAAGCCTTGAATAAAATGAAAGGCAGCTTCACGCAAGACGACGTGGGGATTCTGGAAGCGCTGGCCACGCAGGCGGCGGTCGCCATCGTCAACGCGCGGCTGTTCCAACAAAGCGATTTGATCGCCGAGATGGTGCACGAATTGCGCACGCCGCTCACGTCCATCAGCGCCTCCGGCCAGCTTTTACTCCGGCCTAATTTGCCGCCGGAGAAGCGCGACGAAGTGGCGCAAGTGATTCAAAACGAGACCGCTCGCCTGGCGGCCATGACGACGGACTTTCTCGATCTGGCGCGGCTGGAATCAGGCCGGGCGCATTTCGAACGCGAGCCGTTTGATATGGGCGCATTATGCCGCGAGTGTATCAACGTCGTTTCGCCGCAGGCGGCCAACCGCGGGGTGGATATTCACCTTCAGGCGCCTCAGCCCGCCCCGCAGAAAATGAACGGCGACCGGAACAAGATCAAGCAAGTATTGCTCAACTTGCTGACGAACGCGATCAAATACAACCGCGAGAACGGCCAGATTTACGTGACGATGGGGTTGTCGGGCGGTGATCTGAGGGTCGCAGTGCGCGACACGGGCCGGGGCATCCCGGCGGAAGCGCTGCCGCGCGTATTCGAGAAGTTTTATCGCGTGCCGGACAGCGAAGGCTACACGCAAGGCACGGGGCTGGGGTTGGCGATTGCCAAGCGCATCGTCGAAGTGCACGGCGGCGAGATGAGCGTGGAGAGCGAGCACAACGTCGGGACGACGTTTTGCTTTACGCTGCCGTCTGTTATTCAAACAGCAACTTGAGCGGCAAGCTGAAGCCGGGGAAAATATCTTCGGCGGCGAGCGATTGATCTTCGCCGCACTCTTGCAGGTCGGTGAGGGCACGGTACGCGGACACGGTGCGGTTTTCGGGATCGATAACCCACACCAAACGGACTCCGATGCTGAAATAGTCGCGGAGTTTCTTTTTTATTTCGCTCCAGCGATCATCCGGCGACATGATCTCCACGACAAGATCGGGCGCGGCGTTGAGGTAGCCTTCGTCGCTGAGACCGGCGAGGCGAGCGGTTGAAACAAAAGCAAAATCGGCGGCGCGGATCGTGTCCGGGTTGCGCCGGATGTAGATGCCGATTTCACCAACATATGTTTCTCCGAACTTGTGCTCCGCCACGAAAATGCCCACAGTCCGGTCGAGTTGACTTTCAATGCGCGCATGGGGTCGGCCTGCCGGACTCATGTAAACAATCCTACCGTCAAGTAATTCACTTGGGCCGATGTCGCCCATCGCGAATAACTCTTCGCCGGTGATCAGTCGGGGCTCGGTTTCGATTGCCGGAGTGGCAGGAGTAGATACAGCCATACGGTTAAGTATACAACTTTTGTAACTGCTCTCGGCTCTCGTGAGACAAGCATCCTGAGCGGAGTTCCGCGTGTTGTTCGCGGAACGCAGTCGAAGGATGCGGTTCTCGCGTTGACCCGCATCCTTCGACTGCGCGGCGGAACTGCACCGCCGCTCCGCTCAGGATGCTTGAGGCGTGAGCAGCAGTCATCAACTTTTTACGCCGCCACGGTCTCTCCGTCCAGACGGAGACTGATGGCCTGACTGGCGCTGTCGTTGCCCATCGAGATTCCGTACACGGTGTCGGCGGCCTGGACGGTATGGCGGTTGTGGGTGATGACGACGAATTGAGTCGTCCGGCTGAG
>CAYYCF010000075.1:0-9941 GCA_964470235.1 uncultured Anaerolineales bacterium
GACCTACCCTCAACCCCCGCAATTGAACTTAGAATGATTGAAAGCCACGACTGTTCATGCGCCCCCTCGTTCTCGTAATTGACCCCGATTCCAAAACGCCCATCCTCCTCAAAGGCACGGCGCCTCTCACCGGCACGTCCTTCGACGTGCGCGCCGCCGCCGACGGCGGGCAGGCGTTAGGTTTGCTTCACGAGATCAGGCCCGACCTGATTGTGCTCTCGGCGGAACTGCCCGGCGCGCGGTGGCAGGAATTCTTGAGCGGCCTCCGCAAAGCTAAAGTTCAATCGCCCGCCATCCTCGTCACCGAGGGCGACGAAATTGAAACGGCCGAAGCCCTGCGCTTCGGCGTTCGCGACGTCATGCGCAAGCCGCTCACGGCGCGCGCGTTGCGCACCTCATTGATTTCCGCGCTGGATGAAGTGAGGTATCGGCAGACCGAGCCTCAACCGATTGCCGCCCCCCCTCTGCCCCCCCCGTCGCCGACAGCCAAAGCCACGGAAGATTCTTCCTCATTATCGGCGACGGGGGGGATGCAAGGGGGGGTCCCCAACGAATTTGACGTGCTGTACGCCATCGGCAAGTCGGTGGTCTCGCTGGTCGATCTGGAGGAGATTTTGCGCCGGGTGGTGGAAGCGGCCATCTACGTGAGTTCGGCCGAGCAGGGTTATTTGATGCTGCTCGACGAGGATAGCGACGAACTGGTGATCCGCGCCGCGAAAAACGTAGCGGAGCAATTCGCCCGCACCTTGCGATTGCGAGCCAGCGACAGCCTGGCCGGCAAGGCGGTGCAGACCGGCAAGCCTATTTTTCTCGGCGGCGGGCAAATGACGAAGATCAAAACGTCTTTCCTCGTCCGCTCCATTTTGTACGTGCCCCTCAAAGTCTCCAACAAAATCATCGGCGTGCTCACCGTGAGCAACCCAAAAGTTCCCCGCGACTTCACCCGCGCCGATTTGCGCATCGTTTCGGCCATTGCCGATTACGCCGCCATTGCCATAGACAAGGCCCGGCTTTATCAAGAAGCGCGCGACCGCGCGGCGGCGTTCGAGGCGGTGTACAAGGAACTGGAAGAGGCCGACCAAGTCAAGTCGCAGATGATTCAGAATCTGTCGCACGAACTGCGCACGCCGCTGATCTTTGTTCAAGGCTATATCTATCTCCTGACCAGCGGCTCGGCGATAAACTTGCCGCCCGATGTCAAAGAGAATCTGTTGACGGCGCAGGGGCGGGTAGATGATCTGATTAAGATAGCCGACAATATGCGGGTGCTGAGCGAACCGGCCAAACCAACGGTCTTTCCCAGGCCGGTGGCGCTCAGTGTCTTGATTCAACGGGCGCTGGACAGGCGAGCCGACGACGCCAAGAAAGTGGGCGTGTCTATCGTATGCGACATTCCTCCGGCGTCCATGATCGTAATGGCTGATCCCGATGAAATGGAGCACGTGATAGGCAACCTGCTCGACAACGCTACTAAGTTCAGCCCGAACGGCGGTTTGGTTATCATCACCACTCGCTCTCTGCCAAAGAAACAGGTTGAGATCGCCGTGACTGACTCGGGCGTCGGAATACCGCAAGACAAGCTAGACCGAGTCTTTGATCGTTTCTATCAAGTGGATGGAACGCTTACGCGCCGGTTTGGCGGGGTGGGGCTGGGGCTGTCTGCCGCGCGGGAGATCGTCCGCGCGCACGGCGGCGAGTTGACGGTGAGCAGTAAAGTGGGCGAGGGGAGCGTCTTCCGCTTCACGTTGCCCCTGGCCGATGCCGCTGCGCTTACACTTGCGAAGTAACGACAGGGGCTGTAGAGTCGGGCGTGATGACCGTTACCGCTCCGCCCAAACCCGCCATTGAGATCGAAGCGGCGCCCGAAGAAGATGTCGAAACGCAAATTGACCCGCCGTGCCGGGTCTTATTGCACAACGACGATTTCACACCGTACGATTTTGTCATCGTCGTCCTGCGCACCGTGTTCAAGTTTTCTTTTATCAAAGCCGCCGCCGTCACCCAGCGGGCGCACGTCACCGGTGTTGCCTACGTCGGCAGTTATCCGTGTGAAGAGGCCAAATATCTGGTGGGCCAGGCGCACGGCATGGCCCGGGTGGAAGGATACCCGTTGACGTTGACGATAGAGCCGGAAACGTAATGAGTTGCGAAATTCACAATCCGTTGTATAACTAACAGTGATGAACGCCTCAACGATTTGCCCCAATTGTCACACCGAAAACCCGGCGGATGCGGCCCGATGCCAATCGTGCGGAGCGCGCCTATTCAACGAAAACGCCACCGTGCCCGACATGCCTGCGCTTCACATTGACTCGGACGGTGAACGAACGCAAGTGGAGCACGCCGCCGGCCCAGGCTTGATGTTGGTGTCCGGCTATTACACCGACGTTGGCCGGGCGCGAAAATTGAATCAAGACAGCCTGCTCGTCTTGGAAATGAACAAGGTGAACGTATCCCGGCCCTCGCCACTCGGCCTGTACGCGGTAGCCGACGGCATGGGCGGTCATGCCGCCGGCGAAGTGGCGAGCGGCATCGTCGTTTCCACGTTGGCGCGGCACGCGCAATCGAGCCTGGTCAGCGCCGCGCTCGATGGCGCGCTCGACGACGACCGAATCCAACAATGGATCAAATCTGCGGTCGCGGCGGCTAACGCGGCGGTCATTGAGAAGCGGGCAACGGTTCACTCCGATATGGGCAGCACCTTAGTGATGGCCCTGGTGAAAGATTCGACGGCGCACATCACGCATGTCGGCGATAGCCGGGCTTACCGCCTGACTGCCGACGGCGAGCTTGAACGGCTCACGCTCGATCACTCGCTCGTGGAGCAACTGGTGCTCTCCAAGCGGATTACGCCGGAGCAGGCGCACACGCACCCGCAGCGCAACGTGATCTATCGTACGATGGGCGATAAAGAGGACATGGAAGCCGACATGCGCTCGGTGGAATTGAACGCCGGCGACCGGTTGATTTTGTGTTGCGACGGCTTGAACGGCATGATTCTGGACGAACAGATCGCGGCCATCACGCGCGCCGCCGCCTCACCAGGCGAAGCGGCCCGCCGTTTGGTGGAAGCCGCCAACGAGGCCGGCGGGCAAGACAACATCACGGCGATAGTCGTCGAAGCGGCAGCTCTTTGAATGATGAACGCGGAACGGTGAATGCGGAATGGCGCCGAAATGATTCGCTATCCATCATTCATCATTCCGCATTCATCCTTCATCGTTTTCTCCCTGCTTCTCGCCTCTTGCGCCTCCTCCGCCGCCTCTCCTTCCCCTCTCCCAACTTTCACTCCTCGCGCTCTTCCCAGCCCTTCGTCCACCGTTGAAGGCGCGCCGTTCATTCCCACCCTCACACCGGCGCCGCTAGGGCAATTGCCGGGCACGGTCGCCAACTACCACTTCGATGTCACGCTCGATTATCTAGGACACCGGGCGCAGGTGATCGAATCGATCACGGTGATTAACCCCGGCCCGGATAACTGGACGGAGATCGTTCTTCAACTCCCCACCGCCCTGCGCTCCAATACGTTCTTGCTCACCGGCATCACGCTGTCCGAAGATGCGGCGGCGACGAATGCGGCCTATCAACTTGCGGGCGGACTACTGCGCGTGCCGCTCCCGGCCGGCCTGGGCGCGAACGCCGCCGCCATCGTCACCGTCAACTACGGACTCGCCGCCCCGCGCATTGCGCTTGATACGCGTCCGCCGGATGGCAACGTCGGTTACTCTGACGGATTGATTCAGTTCATCCACTGGTATCCGATTCTCGTTCCCTATCAAACGGGAAAGGGCTGGGCGACCTCCGGCCCGGACAGTCTCACCCCCTTGCCAGCCGACCCGGTTTTTACCGAAACGGCCAACTATGATTTGACCGTCGCCACGGCGAAGGACGTTAGCGTGATAAGCGGCGGGCCTACGGCCAGCACCCCAGGACGTTGGACGTTCACATTGAAAAACGCGCGCACGATAGCTTTCGCCGCCAGCGACCGTTATCAATCGTTGGCGCAAACGGAAGGCGGCGTGACGATCACGTCCTATTTCTTGCCGGAGCACGCGGAGGCGGGCCTGGCAGCGCTGACTGCCGCCTCGCAATCGTTATTGTTGTTCAGCGATCTTTTTGGAGCGTATCCGTATCAGACGCTCGTTATCGGCGAGAACGGATATTACGGATCGGCGGCGGGCGGGGGCGCGGTGTTCCAGGCCGGGCGGGGCTATGCCGATTACGTCGGCAACCCCGATTCGCTTCTGATCGCGTTGGCGCCGCAAACGATAAGCCGCTTGTGGTGGGGGCAAGTGGTGTCCGGCGATTCGTACACCCAACCCTGGCTCAACGAAGCCTTGCCGATGTACGCCGAATTGCTTTTCTACCAGGCGTTCTATCCCGATCTGGAATCTTGGTATTGGGAGGCGCGCATAAACTATTGGCAGCCGGCAGGCAAGCTTGACCGCCCGGCGGGGGCGTTTGCGGACAGTGACGATTACTCAAGGAATTTGTTGAGGCGCGGGGCGCAATTCATGCGCGACGTGCGGGCGCAGGTGGGGGATGACGCGTTCTTCGCCTTTCTGCAAGACTATTACCGCAGTGGCGCGTACCGGGCGGTGACCGCCGACGATTTTTTCAACGCCCTGCGCCGCCACAGCCCGGCCGATCTCGATCCCTTGCTGCTGCAATATTTCACGCAACAGATCATGCCTACGCCCGCGCCCACGGTGACGCCCATTGGCCCGCCCGCGCCCACCCCGATGATTCACGTTGTGCGCTCCGGCGAAACACTCACCACCATCGCCCAGAAATACGGCGTTACGGTGGAGGCGATTGTGAAAGCCAACGGCTTGTCGAATGCCGATGCGATTTACGTGGGGCAGCAATTGGTGATACCGGCAGGGGGCAGATAGCGGGTGGCGCGCGGCAGATGGCAGGTGGCAGGCGGCAGACGGAGTAGATCGCAGAGCGTGGGACGATTCTCTTTTCGCCATCAGCAATATGCTATCAGCCATAAGTCATAAGCCATCAGCTTCACCCCAGCGCTTCTCCGATCTCGAACTTGCAGGCCGGATCGCCTTTGGCTTTGCACGAAACTTCAGCCACATCGTAAGGCGCGCCTAAAGCCCAGGTGGCGCACTCTTGAATCTGGCCCAGAGTGAGCCAACAACTCTCAGTTTTGCGCGCCCGGCCGGCCGTGCCGTCGCTCGTTTCGTCCACCAGCACTAACCGCTGATCGTCCGAATAAACTGCCACGTGACCGTCGGGCCCGGCCATGTTTTTCGCCAGTTGCTTGAGCGCGCGCCGTAGTTTGCGGCGAGGCGACAACAGGCCGTTGCTGATTGCGACCCAGCGCCACGTCAACGATTCGGCGGACACGATCTGCCGGAAAGTGCTTTGACCGATGCGGTTGAGTTGCCCGCGCGCACTGCTTCCGAATTGGGTTTCCACCGCTTGTATCAGCGCGGCATATTCCGAAGCGCGCACTTCGGCGACGGCGTCGTCGGGAGGCAAGGCGTTGATGAAGCGGTCCAGCCCGGCGAGTTTGAGCATGGCATTCAGACCGTTGCGCCCCATCACTTCCTGGATAGCAAGCAAGACGCGGCGGATACGTTTGTTCGGTAAAAGTCTATCGGTAGGCATTTGTTATTTCGTCAACGGATTTAACGGCTGGAAGGGATATATCTTTCCATCCGTTAAATCCGTTTCATCCGTTGACGGCAATTTCGAATTGACAATACGGATCGCCCTTTGCCTTGCAATGAGTCTCGGTGACGACCGGCTCGACGCCTGCCGCCCACTTGACGACCTCCTCGAGCGAGCCGACGTACACGTGGCAAACGGCGTTCTCGGCGTGGCGGGTGTGGCAAATGGCGCAACTGTAATCGGTATAGATGAACTTCCCGTCTTCCTCGGCGGCGGTGACGCACGCTTCGGGGTTGGATCCATTACCCCATTGTCAAATTATACTCCCACACCGGAAAATGCTCGCCCGTGTTTTCAAACCCAAACAATTGATAAAGCTTGAGCGATGCGGCGTTATCGTGCTGGGTGTTGACGGTGATCATCGGCGTGCCGGCCGAGTCGAAATGATCGACCAGGCCGGAGAGCAGAGCGCGGCCAATGCCGCGCCCCTGCCAACCCGGCAGCACGGCCAGCCGCGCGAGATGTGCGTTGTGGCTTCCGGCCGTGCTGATCTGAAAACCGACAAGTTGCCCCTCGGCTTCAGCGGCGGTGGCGGTGGCCGCGTGGGAAAGCGCCTCTCTCAAAGCCGCCACCGAATATTGCCACGGCGGCTCGAAAGCGGCGGCGTCCACGGCGAACATGGCCTTGAGATCAGAGGAGCGGGCGTCGCGGATTTTTAATGAGTGTGGGGGTTTGGGACGCTTCGCGTGGGAGTGGGAGTCGGATGTGCGGCAGAGGGTGACCACGTCGTTCACTTGGGCGAACTGCCATCTCTGCAAGTGAGGCGTCAGCCAATTGCCCATTAACATACAGGCGGCGGTGGCCGCGTTCAATTCGATCAACACATCTTTCGTAATGCCCCACAACTCGTCAAGCATTTCATCCGTTTCGAACTCCTCCACCACTGCGGCCAGCCGGAGCCAGGCCGTGTCGGGCGGGTCAGGCGGGGCGGCCAACACGGCCACGGCCACTTTGCCCGCGAACATGAGATGAAACGGTTTTTTCCCCAGCCAGGCTTCGGGCGGCCGCCAATCGAGATGGGTGTGAATCTTCGCGTCGGAGCCGAGCAATTGGTTGAGGCGCCAACGGTCGGCGGTGTGTGCCGGGCGCACGGTGAGCATGCCTCTATTATATAGTTCCGGCTTGCTTTAACTTAGTGCCTCTTGTAAACTCTAGTTGGGTTCGTCCCACAGGAGATACTATGGCAAGCGCAAAAGACAAAGCGCTCGATGCGGCTTTATCGCAGATCAAGAAAAAGTACGGCGACGGCGCGCTCATGCGTTTGGGCGAAGCCACGCACATGGCGGTCGAAGCGATCCCGACCGGATCCATTTCATTGGACATTGCGCTCGGCATCGGCGGCGTGCCGCGCGGCCGCGTGACGGAAGTGTACGGGCCGGAGTCGGCCGGCAAAACCACGTTGTGCCAGCACATCGTGGCCGAAGCGCAGAAGATGGGCGGCACCTGCGCATACATTGATATGGAGCACGCGCTTGATCCGGGCTATGCCGCGAAGTGCGGCGTGGATGTCGAAAATTTGTACATCGCCCAGCCGGACACCGGCGAACAGGCGTTGGAGATTGCAGAGGCGCTGACTCGATCCGGCGCATTGGACGTGGTGGTGGTCGACTCGGTGGCGGCGCTGGTTCCGCGGGCCGAGATCGAGGGCGAAATGGGCGACTCGCCGATGGGCATGCAGGCGCGGTTGATGAGTCAGGCGCTTCGCAAGTTGTCCGGCGCGATCAAGCAGTCGAACACGGCGATCATCTTCACCAACCAACTGCGCATGAAGATCGGCGTGATGTTCGGCAACCCGGAGACGACCACCGGCGGCATGGCGCTCAAGTTTTACGCCAGCGTGCGCATGGACGTGCGGCGCATTCAAGCCATCAAAGACGGGCAGGAAGTGGTCGGCAGCCGCACGCGCGTGCGGGTGGTGAAGAACAAAGTTGCGCCGCCGTTCCGCGAAGCGGAATTCGACATCATGTATAATGAGGGCATCAGCAAAAACGGCGACTTGATTGACTTGGGCACGACGCTGGAGATCATTACCAAACGCGGGGCGTTTTACACGTACAACGACACCCGCATCGGGCAGGGGCGCGAGAACGCCAAGCGTTATCTGGGGGAGCATCCGGAAATGGCCGCCGACATTGAAAAGGCCATCCGGGCCAACTCGATCCTGCCAGGAACGCCCATGCCCACCGGCGCGGTCGACTCGGACGAAGAAGGGCCCGACGAGACCGAAGAATAACGCCGGGCCACGACATCGCGAATAGATTCAGTGTGATTGACCGTCGTCTCGCCCTTTGCGGGCAGGCGGCTATTTGGTTCTGGAGAGCGGCGCAGAGTGTTAATGGGTAAGCGAGAAGTCCCGAGCAGTTGGTATGAATACGGCGCAGAGGTGGGGCGCGCCGCGCTCTCCGGTTTTCGATTCGGGCGAGTTCGAGCGTTTGAGCCTCGTTCCCTGAATTGACTCTGGCGGATCGCCGCCGGACACTGAGTTTGAATTGATCCGCCGCTTCGGGTGGCGGGCGATAGCCGTGGCATTGCGATGGATTGCGTGCCGCGGCCTTTTTGTTTTACCGCCGAGCGCGCGGAGATCGCGGAGATTTTTTGAGTCTTTGCGTTCTTTGCGAACTCTGCGGTGAATAATAGACTCGCCTTACGCGCTTTTACCGCCGAGAGCGCAGAGAACGCCGAGAAGTTTATCAAAAGCAACTCTGCGGACTCAGCGCACTCTGCGGTACGCGAAGCGTCCTGCGGTGCGTAACATGAGCAATGGAGTGATGGCGACAGTAACCGCGCTGAAGGTGCAAACGCGAAACAAAGACCGGGTGAACGTCTACCTCGACGGCGAGTTCGCGTTTGGCCTGGCCAAGATCGAAGCGATTCGTTTGCGTCTCGGGCAGTCACTCACGGAAACAGACATCGCGCGGTTGAAGCAGGCCGACACTTTTGAGTGGGCTTACGAAAGCGCGTTGAGGTTTTTGTCGCATCGCCCACGTTCGGAATCCGAGGTGCGGGCGTATTTCAAAAAGAAGGAGCGAAAGAAAAAGAAAGAGGCAGAGCAAAAGGGGGAAGACGACTTGCGGGCGATTGACGAGGGCGTGGTGGAGGCCGTGATCGAACGACTGCGGCGCGCGGGGCTGGTCAATGACGAAGGGTTCGCGCAGTTTTGGGTAGAAAATCGGACGGCCTTCCGGCCCAAAGGCAAGCGCGCGCTTCAGGCCGAAATGCGCGCTAAGGGTCTTTCCGCTTCTGCTATTGACGCCGCGTTAGTGAACGCCGACGATACGGCGGTGGCGGAGCAATTGGCGGCGGCGCGGGCGCGGCGGTTGAAGGATCTGCCCGAACCGGAGTTCAAACGAAAATTGAGCGACTATTTGGCGCGACGCGGTATCGGGTACGACGTGATTTCTGAGGCCGTCGAGCGCGCCTGGCGCGAACTGGGTGGCGGTGAACCAAAGTAAGAGACATTCACCACAGAGACGCAGAGAACACGGAGAAAACCAAAATGACTCTGTGAACTCCGTGCCTCTGTGGTGAAAAAATTGATGGAAAGCGAGGACTGACCGGGTATGGAATGGATACTTACGATTGTGATCGGTCTCGTCGCCTTGACAGTGGGGACGGCGGTTGGCTACGTCATCCGCCAACAGCAAGCCACTACGCAGGCTAAAGAGCATGCGGTTGAGCTGGAGCGCATCAAGGCGACGACCGAGGCGCACACCAAAGAACTGGAACTGAAAACGAAGGACGATCTGCTGAAACGGCGCGACGAATTGGAGGTCGAGGCCGCGCGGCGCAGATCGGAAACGGACAAGAACGAAGAGCGGCTTCAGCGCCGCCGCGAGGAATTGGATCGGCGGGTGGACAAATTAGAGCGCGATCAGCAAGCCGTCAACAAACGGCAGAGCCAACTGGACAAGCGCGCGACGGATTTGGACAAGCGCGAGGCGGCCCAGATCGCCGAACTGGAGCGCATTGCCTCGCTGACTCAAGACGAGGCCAGAACGCAACTATTGGCGGTGGTCGAGTCAAATTCCCGCAACGACATGGCGCGCACCATCCGCCAGATCGAGGACGAGGCAAAGGCCGAGGGCGAGCGCCGCGCGCGCGAGTTGATCGCCGTCGCTATCCAGCGCGTGGCCACAGATCAAGTCAACGAGTTGTCAGTGTCGGTGGTGCCGATCCCTTCGGACGAAATGAAGGGGCGCATCATTGGCCGCAACGGGCGCAACATCCGCGCCTTTGAAATGGCCGCCGGGGTG
>CAYYCF010000076.1:0-1334 GCA_964470235.1 uncultured Anaerolineales bacterium
GCCCTCAACGTGCTGATCACGATCATTAAACTGATCATCGGCTTCGCCACCGGCGCGCTGTCGGTCATCGCCGATGGATTCCACTCCATCGTGGACTCCTCCTCCAATATCGTCGGCCTCTTCGGGCTGTGGGTCGCCGCCCGCCCGCCGGACGAGGATCATCCCTACGGCCACCGTCGCTACGAAACCATTGCCACCTTCGCCATCGGCGGCCTGCTGCTCCTCGTCTCGTGGGAGATCGTGCGCGGCATCATCGGACGGATTTCCGCCCACACCGTCCCCACGATAACCCCGCTCGACATCGCCATCATGGCCGGAACATTCGTCGTCAACCTGTTCGTCGTCACGTACGAAACACGGCAGGGCCGCGCGCTCAACTCCGACATCCTCCTCGCGGATGCCGCGCACACGCGCACCGATCTGTTCGTCACCATTTCCGTCGTCATCTCGCTCGTCGCCGCCCGGTTGGGCGTGAACTGGGCCGACCTTTTGGTCGCGGCCATCGTCACCGTATTGATCATCCACGCCGCTCTCGGCATTCTGCGAAAAACAATGTATGCCCTCACCGACGCCCTGGTGATTGACCCGCGCGCCATCGAGCAAACCGCCGGCGGCGTTCCCGGCGTCCACTTCGCCGACCGCGCCCGTTCACGCGGCACGAGCGACGCCGCCTACGTGGACGTGCACATCAAAGTTGATCCGGCCATGTCCACCGCCCAGGCGCACGCCATCGCCAGCGAGGTCGAACGCCGCCTGCTGGCCGACGTGGCCGGCGTGGTAGACGCCGTCGTTCACATCGAACCCAGCACGGCTCCGGTCCTCTCCGAATGGGAAAACATCACCGTGCGCGCCCGCGCCGAAGCCGATGCCCTCGGCATTGGCATCCACGATTTGCACGCGCACCAAGAAGCTGCCGGCGGTTATTCGGTGGAAATGCACGTCGAGATTCCGGCGCACCTTTCATTGGGCGAGGCCCACGCCATCGCCGACACTCTCGAACAACGTCTGCGCGCCGACGTGCCGCGCATCGCCGCCGTCACCACGCATCTCGAACCCCTGCCCGTCTCCGTACCTGGCGAGGAGAGTTCAAGCGAGACGCATTTTGAAAAACTCATCCGCCGCATTGCTCTGGTTGCCGACCGCGTCACCGGCGCGGGCCGCACGCACAACGTCCAGATTCACGAAATTGACGGCCACCTCACCGCCACCGTTCACGTCACCCTGCCGGCGGCCCAGCCCCTCACCGAATCCCACGCCCTGGCCGAAGAAGTGGACCGCCGCATCCTGCGCGAGATACCGCTCATTAAGCGAGTCGTCGTTCACGTCGAACCACC
>CAYYCF010000076.1:1434-3074 GCA_964470235.1 uncultured Anaerolineales bacterium
ATTTATAATCCCGCCATGTCCCTCCCCATCCACTCCCTCTCCGACATTGCCGGCCGAATCGATCAGCCGTTTTCACTCGTCGCGCTCGGACTGGTTGGCGATATGGGCGTGCATTTGTACGCGGCGCAGGGGCAGTTGAACTGGCACAAGCATATTGACGAAGACGAACTCTTTCTCGTCCACGAAGGCGCGGTACGAATTGAAACCGAGCTCGGCAGCGCCACACTGCACGCCGAAGAGGCGATGTTAGTTCCAAAAGGCGTCGGGCATCGCTCCGGTTCGGCGCGGCGCTCGGTGGTTCTGCTCATTCGCCAGCAAATATTTCCGGAAAGAAAAAACGGCCACCGCAACTATCTGGTGACCGAAAAAGAAACGACGCTGGAAAAAATCAGAGTCGGGCAAGCCGCCGCTCCCACGGCGCGGCCCTTCGAGCCGGCCAGTGTGATGCGGCTGGACGACTACGGTTTGTCGGTGTTCATTGCGCTCGCCTCTGGCCCCGCCCGGCACGCCAAAGCGGGCGGCGCGCTTCTTTACCCCCTGCGCGGCGCGGTCAACATTGAGATGGACGACGGCCTCGCCCCGTTACAGGCGGGCCAACTCGCTATCCTGCCCTCTCACACAGCCTATCAACTTCATTGCGCGCAGCCGGCGGTCGTCGTCAAGTTCGAGCGCGAGTGACTCACGGCGGCGGCGCCTCAACCGGCACCCCGGCGTTTCTCGCCTCTTGGAGAAGAGTCAATTCGAGTTGATCCAGCGCCGGCCCCAGCGGCGTGTCGGCGAGTTTGATACTTATCGGCACGTCGAATTTCACCGGCACGTCTTTGTCAAACTGCACCGTGTAATCAATCGGCACGTCCACCGTGAAACTGATTGGAACCGTCATCGAGATCGGCACGGTGATGGGAAATGTGAGTATGCCAAGCAGCGGGTCTTTCACGGGCACCCTGAGAGTCGTGTGCACCGGGATCGTTTGGCTGACCGGCACTTGCACGGTGAACTGCACCGGCACTTCGGCCGAGATCGGAATGTGCTCGTCAATCTTCACCGTATACTCGATGCCGCCGCGTTTCGCAGCGTCCACCAGCAGCGCCACCTTGCCGAATGATACGCCGGCCTGATACCGGACGACAAGCAGCGTGGCGATGGTGAGGCCGTTCAGCGCCAACGACAGCGCCGCGACGATCCAAACAACGTAATAGTGCCAATCGTATCGCCAATCAAGTTTCGAAGACATGATGTTGCTCCTCACAATAACCGTAGTTGGTCCGAACTCTTCTCGGAAATCGGATCGAGTCCGAGCGTCGTAAGTATAGCGTTACGGTCGAGAATCTGCTCGGCCAACAACCGGCGGACGTGCCGGAATTTTAGAAAGAGCCATCCCCCCTGTTCCACGGCGGCGCGCAAGCGCGGGTTGCGCCCCAGTTTGTATTGCACCAACCCGGCGCGGCCACCTGGGATGACGACGACGCGCCGCCCCTCGCCCGCCGCGTAAACGAAACGCGAAATCACAGCCGTATCCGAGACAAGGAAGTAAAAAGCGATCGGGGCGCTCCCCGCTTCCCGCCATTCCACCTCCGCCTCACGGGGCGAACGGCCTTCGTATCCCAACCGCTTGCCCAGCGCCAACAGGTCGCCCGCGA
>CAYYCF010000076.1:3174-9863 GCA_964470235.1 uncultured Anaerolineales bacterium
GGCGAACGGCCTTCGTATCCCAACCGCTTGCCCAGCGCCAACAGGTCGCCCGCGATGCGCTGAACGTCTGCGGCGCGGGACTCGGGATCATCTTCCGGACGAAATTTCCAAGCCGTATGATGTTCTTCGCCGTAGGATTCTAGACAATGACGGATGAGCGTCGAATCGGGCGTGAGCCAGCCGGTGAACGCGGCGCACAAGCGGCGTTCCAGCGCAACGGCGTGAGTGTCTACCGCTTCGGCCAGCGCGCGGGCGGTTTCGCGTTCGGCGCGGTCGGCCAACGGTTCGGCGGCAGAGGCGGGATCGGCCAACCACCACCAGCCCGAGCGCGGCGATTCTTCGGCCAGGAGGTGAACGAGTTGCGACGAGTGGGCGCAGGCCGCTTCGACGGCCGGCATGATCACTTCCAGCGGATCGGTTGCGGTCTGCTCCACGGCGGCGCGCAGCACATGGTCGCGGGCCAGTTCGACAAATGCGGCGCTGATGATCAACCCCCACTTGACGGGTTCGCCGCGATCACGGATCACGGTGACGGCAGTGTCCTCGGCGCGGCGGCGGATAGTTTGCAGCGGCGCGCTTCGCAAAGCGTGCCCGCCCGCACCCGCAGACTGGAAAGTCTGCGCTACGCCCGCACCGGCAGATTGGAATGCCTGCGCCACGAAAGTTTGCGCCACGCCAAATGTAAACTGCGCTTCGGCCGGATCGCCGCGCAGCGCGAAATCAACCAGATCAAAATCCGCGCTGTCGGCGGCGGTGAGGGCCGCGCCCACAAAACCCGGGTCGGCTTCGGGCAGGAGGGCGACAAAACGCGAACCTGGCTTGAGCAATTTGTGGCACGCAGAAAAACTCGCCCGCAACGCCGTTTCGTGCCAGGCCCAATCGTAGCGGCGGCGGCGGGCAAAGTTTCTGACGGGGCCGGCCGCGCTCTCGCCCCACAACCACGCCACCCAAAACGCGGACAGCGTCCACAACACGGCATTGCGGCGCGGCAGCGCCGAAATCATCAACGGGACGGTGGCCGGTTCGATATGTTTGATCAGGTCGCGCACCGAACCGTCGAACACGGTCACGGCCGCCTCACGGCGGGCCAGCAGGTCGGGCAGAGGAAGAAGGGCGGCGGCGAGTTGATCGCCGCCCGCCTTCGCGTCGTCGGTCGCCAATCGCTCCAGAGTCAGCCACAAATTTTTCTCGCGATAGCGCGCGTGCGGTTTCAACGAGCGCGGGCGATCTTCTTCCAGCGACGTGCCTTCGTCGTAGGCGAGGAGCAAAAGAAAATCGAGGGCGTTGCGCTCCGGCGGCGCGAGTTCGAGCGTTTGCGCTTTGTAGGTAAGGGTGAAGATGGCGTGCAGGGCGCGGGGCGTGTAGGCCTCGAGGGCCGAGGCAATGAAGTCGCGGTCGGGGTCGTCGGGCGGCGCGAGGCGTTCCAGCGCCCAGTAATAGTGCGGGCCGCGCGGCGCGTGTTTGGCGGCGAGATCGCTGTCGGCTTTGTCGGCCGGGCGCAGTTTGTGTTCGCCGCACGCCTCGCAGTAATAATTTTTCTCCGCCAGCGCGTCCTTGTCCCACAGGAAAAAATCCACGTCCACTTTCGTTCCGCAGTCGCGGCAAGTGGAGCGATAGAGGTCGCGCAGGCGAGTCTCGATGCGGGATTCGCCGGCGCGCGCATCGGCCAGGCGGGTGAGGGCGGCGCGCAGCAGTTTCGGCGGCGGCGGATCGAGCGTGTTGATCAAAGCGAAGCGCAAGACGGGGTTGGGGCTGGCGAGAACGACGCGGCGGCCGGCGCGGGCCAGTTCGATGGCCGGGCGCGGTGATTGGCCGAAGGGGTCGATCACCACATCGCCGCGCGCGCTGTGCTGTTCGGCATACGCGGCGCACACGCCTTCGGCCAACGGCGGCAGATGGCGCGCGAGCGGAAACGCCGACGGCGGGTAGCCTGGGATGAACATTTTCACCGCGCCACTTCGATCACAACCTGCCCCTCCGCCATCAACATCGCTTCCCCCGTCTCCGCGTCCATCCGCCACGCGCCGCCGAGCGTGCTGTTGAGCCAGACCGTCTTCGCATCGGCCCACACGATGGTCTCCAACAGTCGCGGGTCGTCGTGAATCAAAACGGTTTGCGCCAGCGTGCCGGCGTCAACGCGCACGATGGAATACGATTCCTTTTCCGGATCGCTGATCGCCATCGTGAACATCAGCGATTTGCCGTCGGGCGACCAGACGATGTTGCCTGCCTGCAAATGGCCGTTTTCCAAAATTGTTTTGCGCTCCGCGCCGGTCGCCAGATCGCGAAGCACGAGTTCGAGCGGCTCCACGCCGGTGATGACGGCCAGAAGTGTTCCATCCGGCGAGAGCGACATGGCGCACAGGCAGCCTTGATCCGGCAAAATCTCAGTAATCGTTCCGGTGGCAAGATCAACTTGCTGCAAGTCCGGTCCGCCCCAAAACAAGATGTAGCCGCCGATGCCGTAAGGCTCGTCGGTGAAATACAAATAGCGGCCGTCTCTCGACCACTGCGCCGGTTGAGGCAAAACGGAATCCGCCAATCGTTTGTCCAAAAGAATCTGCGCGCCCGTGCCATCCACGTGGGCCACATTCACTTGAATGTGCGTGTCGCCGGCGGGGTTCGGTTCAAACGCCGTCGTGCCCCACGCGATTCGCTCACCGTCGGGCGAGGGCAGAATTTGCCCTTCAAAAAAATTCCCGCCGGGGTTGACGAAGGGCAGGTCAAGCGTCGTGCCATCAAATGCGGCCCGGCGCGCCATCTGTGATGAACTATCCAAATAGAAGAGATAGTTTCCGGCGGCCCACCGCTCGCTCGATTGCGTGAGACCAGGCGCGGTGAAAGTGCTTTGCGCGTTGCCGGTCACCGGATCAACCACCGTGAGTCCCGCCGGATCAGTTGTGAAGTCGGCGAGAATTACGGCGGGCGCGGCCACGCCCTCTCCGCCGCCGCCAATGCCTTCCGGTGGTGTGGCGCTGGGGGGAACGGGAGTCGGCGGCGCAGCAGTGGGCGCAGAGGGTGGGATTTCGATCACCTGCGTCGGCGGCGTGGGCGGCGATCCCAAGTTGCAGGCCAGGGCGGCGAGGGTGAGGAGGTAGAGAGGAAGGAGGAGTTTGGAAGGTTTCATGATTGTTCATTGTCTCATTGTTCATTGTTCATTACAATATGGCTATGCCCACCCCCGACTCCTTCACCTTCGGCGGCGAGATTGTGTGGCGGCCAACGCCGGAAGTCATCGCCCGCTCCCACCTGAAAAAATTCATGGCGGCGCACGGCATCGCCGGTTTCGACGAACTGCTGGCGCGCTCCACTTCGGACGTGTCTTGGTTCACCGATGCCGTTCTGAAGTATCTCAACATTTTATTCCAAAAACCGTATACCGAGGTGGTTGACCTTTCCAGAGGCGTCGCCTGGCCGCAGTGGTGCCTGGGCGGTCGGCTCAACATCGCCTACAACTGTGTGGACAAGTATTACGGCACGGAAACACAGGAGCGGCTGGCCATCATTTATGAAAGCGAAGAAGGAGAGTCGCGCTCGTTCACGTACGGCGATCTTTTCATGGAAGTGAACCGCTGCGCCAACATGCTCCGCGCGCACGGATTCAAAAAAGGCGACGCCGTCGGCCTCTTTATGCCGATGACGCCGGAGATTGTCATTGCACTGCTGGCCATTGCGAAAATCGGGGGAATTATTTTGCCGCTGTTCTCCGGCTTCGGAGTCTCGGCCATCGTCTCGCGGCTGAACGACGCCGGAGCCAAAGCCCTCTTCACCGCCGACGGATTCTTCCGGCGCGGCGCGCTCGTCGCGCTCAAGCCCACCGCCGACGAAGCGGCGGCGCAGATTCCGGCGCTGAGAAAAATTTTTGTGGCGCGCCGCGCAAACAATCCGGTCCCTATGCAAGCCGGGCGCGATTTTTGGTGGCACGACGAAATGCCCAAGCAGGCTGAACTCGCCCCGCCCGAACCGACCGCCGCCGAAGACCCGCTGATGATCATTTACACCTCCGGCACCACCGGCAAGCCCAAAGGCGCGGTGCACACCCATTGCGGCTTTCCGGTCAAAGCGGCGCAAGACATGGCCTTCGGCACGGACGTGCAGGCCGGCGACATTTTGTATTGGATGACCGACATGGGTTGGATGATGGGCCCGTGGCAAGTGTTCGGCGTGACTCTGTTAGGGGCGACGATGTTTCTCTACGACGGCGCGCCCGATCATCCCGGCCCGGATCGGCTGTGGCAAATGGTGGAACGCCACCGGATTACGACTCTCGGCGTGTCGCCGACTCTGATTCGCGCGCTGATCAAATTTGGCGACGGGCCGGTGAAGACACACGATCTGTCGTCGCTGCGCGCATTCGCTTCAACGGGCGAGCCGTGGAATCCTGACCCGTGGCTGTGGTTGTTCAACACAGTCGGCGGCGGCAGATTGCCCATCATCAACTATTCGGGCGGCACGGAAATTTCGGGCGGGATCGTGATGGGTAATCCACTCCTGCCGCTCAAGCCGTGCGCCTTCTCCGCGCCCTGCCCTGGCATCGCCGCCGACGTGCTGGATGAAAACGGTAAACCGATCCTGGATGCGGTCGGCGAACTGGTGATCAAATCGCCGTGGATTGGGATGACGCGCGGATTCTGGAAAGACCCGGCGCGCTACGAGCAAACGTATTGGTCGCGCTGGCCGGGTGTTTGGGTGCACGGCGATTGGGCGGCAATTGATGCCGATGGGCTTTGGTACATCCTCGGACGCTCGGACGACACGATCAAAATTGCCGGCAAGCGGCTGGGCCCGGCGGAAGTGGAATCGATTCTCGTGGCGCACCCTGCCGTTGCGGAGGCCGCCGCCATCGCCGTGCCGGACGAGGCGAAAGGCAACGAGGTGGTGTGCTTCTGCGTGCTCAAGCCGGGGAACGTTCCTTCGGGCGAACTGCGCGAGACATTGAGAAACAAGGTGGCGTTGGAACTCGGCAGGCCGATGAAACCGCGCGAAATCAAATTCGTGCGTGATCTGCCAAAAACTCGCAACGCCAAAGTGATGAGGCGGATTATTCGCGCAGCGTATTTGGGGCAGGAGCCGGGAGACGTGAGTTCGCTGGAGAATCCAATGGCGGTTGATGAAATCAAGCGGGCGCTATGAATCGCGCTTGTTCGCAACGGCCATTCATTGACAGCCCCTCCGATTTCCATACAATGACCGGCGGACTCGCCTCTGAATGACTCAGCCCAAATTCACTCGCGCCGAACTCGGCGCGCTCGCCGCCATTTTGCTCATCGCCGCCATTTTCCGCTATTGGCAGATCAACGAATACCCGCGCGCGCTTCATTTTGACGAAGCCATCAACGGGCTGGTAACTCATGATTTGCTGCGCGGTCAATTGCCCCAACTGCTGACGTACGACCGCGCCCGCGAGCCGATCATCTTTTACGTAATGGCTCTACCGGTGTATTTCTTAGGGCCGACGCCGGGCGCGCTGAGAATCGCCACTGCCTCGGTCAGCCTGGCGCTGGTGGCCGGAGTCTTTCTTCTGGCGCGCGAGTTGTTCGGGCGCAAGATCGGCTTGCTCACTGCGCTCGTGTGCGCCATCACCGTGTGGCCGATCTATCATGGCCGGTTGGCGACGCGCTCGATCCTGGTCCCCGTTTTCCTAACGGTCGCGTTGTGCTTTGCCGTGCGCGCCTGGCGCACCAATCGTTTGCGCCACTGGACGATCTGCGGCGTGGTGTTTGGCGCGGTGTTTTACACGTACGCCAACAACCTGTTCGTCATCCCGGCGCTGGCGCTTACCGCGTTGGGCGCGCTGATTTATGATCGCGCGGGAGTCGTCGAGCGCAAATGGGGCTTGCTCCTGGCCGGCGCGCTCATCGTCGCCATCGCCACACCCATCACCGTGTTTCGCCTCACCCATCCTTCCAGTGGGCCGGGGCGTCCGGGCTTCTTGCTGGTATTCTATGCCGGACAATCGGCTGTGGATTTCATCAAAACTTTTCTTACGCAAAGCGTGTTGATAGGCCGGATGTTTTTCATCAAGGGCGACCTGGTGAACCGCCACAACATTCCGGGCCGGCCGGTGTTCGATCCGCTGATGGCCTTGCCCTTCGTCGTCGGGTTGGCGGCGTTGATCAAACGCAAGCCGCGTCCAGCATTGGCGTTGTGCGGTCTGTGGCTTTTGGTGTGGCTGGCGCCAACGTTCGTGGCCAAAGACGCGCCGCACTTTCTGCGCGGCAGCGGCGCGTTGGCGACGATCTTCATTTGGCCTGCGCTTGGGTTAGACCGGTTAAGCGCGGTCATCCGTCAACGCGTGGGGCGGGTGGCGGCTCCGTTGGTCGTCGGCGCGCTCGTCGGCGGATCGTTCTTGATCACCACGCACGATTACATCCTCAGCAATTTCCTGGCCTCGCCGGAATTGTTCGAATCGTTCAACGGCAGTGAGATCGGCCCGATTCTGGAATTGAACCGCCAATTGAACACCGGCTGGATGGGCGACAACGTCCGCGCCCTGCCTGCCCCCGCTCACCCGCCGACGTTGGACGAACTTGGTTTGCCAGAGCCACTGCCGCAGCCGTACGCGCAGTACTTGATACCCTGGCTGTTTGATTCATCGTCGAAACAGTATTAGCCAGCATTTCTCAATCACCCCATGTCTGATCAACAAATCATTTACTCGATGGTGCGCGTCAAACGACTCGTGCCGC
>CAYYCF010000077.1:0-8165 GCA_964470235.1 uncultured Anaerolineales bacterium
CGAGATCGACGTCGCGGGTGAGCGTCCACGTGCTGTTGCGGCTGAGCACGTCCACTTCGCCGGTCTGCAGTGCCGTGAAGCGCTCTTTGGCGGTGAGGGAGCGGTATTCCACTTTGGTTGCGTCGCCGAAGATGGCGGCGGCCCACGCTTTGCAGAACTCGACGTCGAAGCCGGTGTACGAGCCGTCGGCCTCCACATAGCCGAAGCCCTGGAACGAGCCATGGACGCCGCAGATCAACTTGCCGCGGTCCTTGATGGCTTGCATGCGCTCGCCCGGCGTGACGACCTGCACCTGCACTTGCACCTGCGGGGTGGCCGCAGGAGCGGCTGAAGTGACTTCGACCACACGGGTAACTTCCACTGTGGTGGCGGCGCCGCCGCCGCAGGCGGCGAGCACGAGCGCCACGGCAGTCAGCGCTCCCATTGTGATATAGGCATTGTGTTTCATAGTGCTTTCTCCTCCTGTTGGTCAATACGATAGGTTATTAAATGGGTCAACGGCGTGGAGACTGCGTAGTTGGTTCTGAAGAATCACCTCCTTGGCTTTATCCAGAGTTGGCCGACCGATTGAGGGCAGACAGCGAGTTTAGTATAACCTAACCTTGGCTCGATGCAATATCGAGATTTGCCGCCGGCCGGCCGGGCTGGAGTAAAATTGTCGTCACGGAGAATCTTCTATGTCCCTCACCCTCGGCACGGCGGTCGCAAAATCTGGCGAAATAGCGTACGGCGAATTTGATATTGTGGCGCACCCGGTCGGCGGCGCGGATCGGATGCCCGTCGTCATCGCGCAAGGCAAAACGGACGGCCCTGTCTTTTGGATCACGGCCGGCATTCACGGCCCGGAACACTCCGGCATTCAAGTGCTTCACCGATTGATCACGCCCGAACTGGCGCGCGATCTGCGCGGCACGCTCGTCGCCATTCCCGCCCTCAACCCGGCCGGTCTGCGGCGGATGGAGCGCGAGGCGTATTATCATCGCGGCGACCCCAACCGGCTGTGGCCCGACGGCAAGCCGAAGAAGCAAGACCCGGACACCGATCCGCCTTCGGCGTTGGAGCAAGCCTTTGGCCGCTTGTTCGAGGAGATTCGCCAGCACGCAAACTTTTTCATTGATTTGCACAACGCTTCCACCGGATCGATCTCGTTCGTGTTCCGCGATCGGGTGATGTACCGCAAGGACGGCGAGATGGAAAGGAACAAGGCCGAGGCCGACGCGTTGAATGTCAGGCTCGACGAAATGTGCGAAGCCTACGGCCATTCGGTGGTGGGCGAGTTTCCGGCGCGGAAATACCTGGAGGAGAAATTGCATCGCTCGTCCACAGCCGCCGCCGTGAACATTGCCCGCATCCCGGCCTTGACGATGGAACTCGGCACCGGGCACATGCCGGACCAGGCCATTGTGCGCGCCGCCGTCGCCGGTTTGCGCAACACACTGCGCTGGGCGGGCATGCTTCCAGGCGAGCGCGAGCCGATCACCGGAATCAAAATCATTAATCCTGGCTTCCCCTGCCGCCGACGCGAGGGCGCGCGCGTGCCGCAGTCGTGCGTGGTGCATCATTTGCTCGAACCTGGCGATACGTTTAAAGCGGGCGATCCGTTGGTCGAAATGCGCGACACCTGGGGCAGGCCGGTGGGCGAGGGCATCCTGCGCGCCGACGTGGATGGCTGGGTGATCGGCCACCCGCACGGCATTTTCTTCTATCCGACGGAAGCGGCGGAATGGATCGCCATCCGCGACGAAGAGTCGAATGTCGAGCCGTTTCCGGAGGAGTATTTCAAATGAAAACCAAGGATCAAATCGTCGCCAACTGGCTGCCGCGTTACACCGGCGTGCCGCTGGACGAATTCGCCAAGCACATTCTGCTGGTCAACTTCAACAGCTACGTCAAACGGTTTGCGGCTTGGCACGGCGTGGCGGTGCGCGGCGAAGACAAACCCATGCCTAACGCCACCGCCGACGGCATCACCATCATAAATCTCGGCATGGGGAGCGCCAACGCCGCCACCGCGTTAGACCTGCTCAGCAGTATCAAGCCCAAGGCGTGTCTCTTTTTGGGGAAGTGCGGGGGATTGAAAAGGAAAAACAAATTGGGCGATTTGATCCTGCCCATTGCGGCCATTCGCGGCGAAGGCACATCCAACGATTACTTTCCACCCGAGGTCCCGGCGCTGCCGGCCTTCAACTTGCAGAAAGCGATCTCCACCACCATCCGCAACCACAAGCGGGATTACTGGACGGGGACGGTGTACACGACCAACCGCCGGGTGTGGGAGGCCGACGAGGACTTCAAAAAATATCTGCGCCGCATCCGCTGCATGGCCGTGGACATGGAAACGGCCACCATTTTCATCACCGGCTTTCACAACCAGATTCCGGCGGGCGCGTTACTGCTGGTGTCCGATCAACCGATGATCCCCGAAGGCATCAAAACTGCCGAGTCCGATCAAAAGGTCACCCGCGACTTTGCCGACCTGCACCTCCGCATCGGCATCGACTCGCTGCACGAATTGATCCATAGAGGGCTGACGGTCAAACATCTGAAGTTCTAAAACAACAAGTCTATTCAGTCTTCACCTTCGGCTGAACCCAGCCGACTCACTGCATGGCGCAATAATTGCAAGAATTTTCCGGGTGAAATGATGACCACACGAGTATCCGCTTCAGGATAGTAGTGGCGGATGTTGAAAGTGACAAGATACTCGCACCCGCTCAGGGCGGCAGCGGCAAGAATGGAAGCATCTTCTGGATGTGCTTGTTTGGCAAAACGGGGAAGGGATTCTGGCGAGGGGTCAGCTATGATGGTGATAGCGCGGGAGACTAAGACGCGAAACAGAGGAAGCGCGTCCGGCATCTTATAGCGCAAGTTGCGCTCAGCCTCTTCCCGAACTTGAGCTGGGGCCACACACTCAAGGATGGAAAGTTCGCCAAGCTTGAGAATGATATGGCTAGCCCCGGTCGTGGAGAACGCGCCCGCGATCAGGGCGTCGGCGTCTATAAGAAGCTTTGGGATGCGGGGAAGCGGGAGGGTTGATCCCATACATTTGTTTGGCGTAAATCCGACGTTGTTCGTCGAGGCCTTCTCGCAGATCAGCCAGGCTCAATCCGGCTGTTTTGCGAATTTTTTCCAATTTGGACGCCAATTCTGAAACCACTGCCTTCTTAGGCGAAAGGATAAACGCGCCGCCAAGATCGAGCAAGGTCAGGGCATCGCCTTCTTGCAATTTATACCGGTTGCGGAGTCTGGCCGGAAGGGCAACATTGCCGCTTTGTATTTGCAATACTAACTCGGTCATCGTAATATGTCCTCTCTCGGAAGTCAGCAACACTGTAGCACGCCCGAGACCAGCCTGTCAATCTTCAACTCCCCACCCCCCATCTCCCCAGCCTCCCCACCCACGTTTCTTGCGCCACGTCTTCGGCGGCAGCGCGATCCGGCACGTACGTCATGGCTAACCACACCAGCGAGTTGTGATGCTTTTCAAGCAGGGAGGCAAAGGCCGTATCGTCCCCGGCGCGCAAAGCCTCCACCAGACGGATTTCGTCGGCGGAAGCAGCGGGGCAGTACCAGGCAGGTGGCCTCTGCGGTGGGCGCAGGCGCGGCGGCGGCCATTTCGATCCGCGAGTTTCTCAAGAGGATGTAGCGAAACCGGCCGCCTTTAACCCGGCTACAGCGCTTGATACAGCGACAGCGGGCCCAATCGGCGCCGCCTCAAGGAGTCACGGACAGCGGTCGAAGCATTCCCTCAATCTCATCCCGCTGAGCCTCCAACCACGGCGGCAGTTTCAGATTCTCTCCAAGTTCCGAAACGTCCTCGTCCACGGCAAACCCCGGCCCGGCCGTCGCCAATTCGACAATATGCCCGTCGGGGTCGCGGGTGTAAATACTTTTGAAGTAAATGCGATCCATCACCGGCGAGACGGGAATACCGGCGCGGATGATTTTCTCGCGCCAGTCAAGTTGCGTTGCTTCGTCCGGCACGGCCAGGGCAAAATGATGTGTCTGTCCGATCCCCATACGGCTTTGCCGTTCCTGGCGCGGATCGCGTTCAAAGTACGTGATCACCGTGCCAGGTTGGCCGTCGCCGACGCCCCAATACCAGCGCGCCGAATCGGGATCGTCAAAATCGTTGGTCATCTTCACGCGCCGCAACCCAAGCAGGTCGCCGAAGAATGCGTGCGTGCGCCGAATATCCGATCCGATCGCCGTGATGTGATGCATACCGCGACTGAGCGCCATATCGGGCGTGATCGTCGGAACGGGTTCGGGCCAAGTGATCGCTTGTATTCGCGCCTGGTCACCCCCCCTTTGCATCCCCCCCGTCGCCGATGAGGAATATGAGCCCGGTATTTCGTCAGCCATCGGCGACGGGGGGAAAGAGGGGGACGGCGGGGAACGGAACTCGGTCCCGATCCGATCCGGCTCCTCATCTGCCGCCCAGCCCGGGCCGACGGTCGCAATTTCGAGAATCACGCCGTCGGGATCGTTGAAATAGATCGAAGTGAAGTAGTGCCGGTCGAGCGGCCCTTCCACAGGCAGGCCGAGATCAGTCAGCCGCCGTTTCCATTTGAGCAGACCGTCGTAATCGGCAACTTGCAACGCAAAATGGTGCGTGCCGCCGATGCCGGGGTAACCCTTTGGCGCGGTCGGCCACTCGAAAAACGTGATGGCCGAGCCTGGGCTTCCGGCTTCATCGCCAAAACATAAATGGTGAGCGCCGGGATCGTCGAAGTTGACGGTCTTCTTGATAAACCGTTGACCCAAGACCTGCGTGTAGAAATTGACGGTGCGCTGCGCGTCCGAGCAGACGAGGGTGATGTGGTGAAGGCCGATGAGGGTCATTTGTTGGCCGCGAATTACGCGAATTGCGCGAAAGCAAATTCAATTTGCGAAATTCGCGTAATTCGCGGCTGATCTTGTCTCAGTTAATCTTCACTGCAACGAGCGTGCCATCACCGGCGGGGTAAATGGTGCTGATCACCCGTGGCTCATCGGCCACCCGTTGATTGAAGGCGCGCATGGGTTCGGTGTCTTCGGTCGGGTTGCCCACGCCGGCCACACTGCCGTGCCGGAACGCATTGTGCGCCGCGATGACGCCGCCGACTCTCACGTTGGCTAAGGCCCAATCGAAATAAAAAGGATAGCCGGACTTCTCCGCGTCAACGAAAACAAAATCGAACGGCGACTCGGCAGTGAGAGAGTCGAGCGACATGCGCGCGTCGCCGACCCGAATCTCCACCCGATCGGCCACGCCCGCCGCCGCGAAGTGCGCGCCAGCCACGTCGGCATGTTTTTGCTCGCGCTCCAGCGTGATGAGCTTGCCGCCGGGCGTTAACCCGCGCGCGATCCAGATTCCGCTGTAACCGCCGAGCGTGCCGATCTCGACGGCCTTCGTCGCGCCGCATGATCTCGCCAACACTTGCAGGAATTTTCCCTCCTCTGGCATGATACTGATCGGCGGCAAACCCTTCTTGGGCGAGTCTTCCAGTGCGCGCCGTTGCGCCTCATCCTGCTTGGCGAAGAGATCGGTGATGTATTGGCTGAGGGTGTCGTTGTAAACAGTCATAAGAAATGAAACCACGGATTACACAGATTTCACTGATTATCAGCAAAAAAAATCTGTGCAATCCGTGTAATCTGTGGTTGCTTATTTGCTCAAGGCTCCAATGTCAACTTCGCTTCCGCATTCGCTTCCACCTTCTCACGCGCCCACAGCATGGGATGATACTCGCCTTTCAACCACATCGGGATCATATCGTCGTAATGCTTGCTGGCCGGATGCCCTGACTGGCCGGTGGTGTGAATCGCGCGCGACGCGTCCCAATCGCTCAGGTCAACGATCTGCCGGTACGATGCGGTGAAGCCGCCATCCGGTTGAATGGGCAGTTTGGGCACCCACGACGCCTGCCAAACGGTGTGCGCGTCGCCGCCGTAAGGGTACGGCCCGCGGTTGAAAATTTTGTCCAGCGGCTTCACCGCGCCCATCGGATGCGGGAAGATCGCCGGATGCACCTTGCCCCAGGCCCAGCCCGAGGCCTCGCCGCCGACGGCCTTCTGCAGATAGCCAATCGCATCGCTCAAGGCCAGCGCCAGAATTTCGACTCGCGTCAATGGGCTGCCGTCCGCGCTCTTGAACCAGTCACGCTCGTCTTTGATCAACATCTCTTGCATGATCAACATACTGCGATCCATATACGTCACTACCGTGTCGCTCAAGATCGGGCGAAAGCCGACTCCGATGAAATGGTCGGTGAGGTCGCCCAGCCACGGCTCGAAGACCCGGCGCATGGCGTAATACTGCGTCAATTCGTAAACTGTTCCCGCCACCGAGTCCGCCGACAGCACGCAGTCCCAACCCTTCACCGCTTCCAGCGCCCGCGCCGCCGTGTCTTTCATCGCGCCCAACGGCGGGTGGGCAAGAATCTCCGCCGAGAGCTTCGTCAACAGGCCGCAAAACGGTTTGGCCGGAGCGCAGTATTGATCGATCTGCATGCGCGCAAAATCATCCGCCGAAAGTTTTTCTTTCGCCGTCAGCATGTCTTCGATCCGCCGCGCCCGAAAACCGTTCATCGTCTCCGCCGTAAGATAGTGCGGATATTCTTTGCCGACCATCTGATTGTTGGCCGATACGATGGTGTGCTGTTTCGGATTGAGCACGTGCGGCAGTTCGTCGTGCGGCACCCGGCCCGTCCACTCGTACTCGCCCGTCCAACCGGGAACGGGCGTCAGCGGAGTTGGCTTGGCGCGCGTGGGCATATTGCCCGGCGTGTAATAGCCGATGTTTCCTTCGCGGTCGGCGTACACCATGTTTTGCGACGGCACAGTCCAATCGCGCAGGGCATCGCAAAACTCGTCCCAATTGCGCGCCTGGTTCATTCGCATGATCGCCCGCTGCAAGTTGCCCTCGTCGTGCGCCGTCCAGCGCAGGGCAATGGCGGCGGGCTGTTTGGCAGTGATGGCCGAAATGAGATTGATGATCGGCCCGTGCCGGGTGGTGACGATCGCCACGGCCCGCGCCGCCGATTCGCCCTTCACCCGAATCTCCTCGCGCGTGAACTCCGCCTTCTCCCACTTGCCTTTGTATTCGTATTGAGTCGGATCATCCGGATCAAATTTTTCGACGAACAAATCCTGCGCGTCGAAAAACGAGTTGGTGAATCCCCAGGCGATGTGCTCGTTGTGGCCGATGACCACGGCCGGCACGCCGGGGAACGACACGCCGGTCACCTGCGCTTCGGGCGAGACCAGATGGTTTTCGTACCAGATGGACGGCATTTGCAAAGCCAGATGCGGATCGTTGGCGAGCAGGGGTTTGCCGGTCACCGTTTTCGAGCCGTCCACCACCCAGTTGTTGCTCATGCCGCCCGACGCGCCGAACCCGGCCGGCAGCCACTTCTTCGCGTCGCGAAACTGCGCCAGCGTTTGATCCATGAGCGCCGCGAACGATTGATCGGGCAGGATGATCGGGTTGCCGGACGGATACTCGCCGCGCAGTACCGCCGCGCGCTCCGGACCCACCCGGCCGATGAGCGCGGCGTTCAAAATCTCTTCGGCCCAGTTCGACGACAGGTTGAGGGCCATCATCTTGCCCCAGGCAATCGTGTCCAGCGGCGTCCACGGTTCGGGTTTGACGCCGAGCAGGGTGAACTCCAGCGGCAGGCGGTTGGCGTTGGCTTCGACGAAGGCGTTGACGCCCTTCGCGTACGCGTCGAGCATCTGCATGGTTTCGGAGTCGGCGCGGGTCGCGTCGGCGCGGGCCGCGCGGCCGAGGCCGACGGCGCGCAGCATGTGATCGGTTTCAAACGCAATCGCGCCAAAGATTTCGGCCAGCCGTCCGTGCGCGATGCGGCGGTTGAGTTCCATCTTCCACAGCCGATCCTGCGCGTGGACGTAGCCCTGCGCGAAAAACAGATCGTCGTTGTTCTGGGCATAAATGTGCGGCACGCCCCACTTGTCGCGGATGACTTCGACGGGCGCGCGCAATCCTTTCACCTTCAGCGCGCCGTTCACCTGCGGCAGTGGGCGGCGGTAGAGGTAAAGGAGGGTGGCGAGGGCGAGGAGGATGGTGAGGAGGAGGGTGACGGTGACGTTGAGGAACATGGGGTTCTCCTTTTTTGTTTGCCGCAAAGGTATGGCGAAGAGTATAGCCCAAAAGAAAAACA
>CAYYCF010000077.1:8265-9767 GCA_964470235.1 uncultured Anaerolineales bacterium
CTCAATGCAAATCGCCCCCGCCATCCACCTCGTCCCCGGCGTCTTCGCCAACCCCTACTTGATCGTTGATCCCGACGGGCTGACCCTGATTGACACCGGACTGCCCGGCAGTGAAAAGAAAATTCTCAAATATATCGCCGGCATCGGCAAATCGCCGCGCGATCTCAAGCGGATTGTGATCACCCACGCCGACGGCGATCATTACGGCAGTCTGAACGCGCTCAAAGCGGCCAGCGGCGCGCGCGTTTTTGCTAGCTTGAAAGAGGCCGAGGCGATGGCGGCGGGCAAATCGTCGCGTCAGTTGAAGCCCGGCAGCGTGTTTGCAAAAATATTTTTTGCCCTGCTCGCGCCGGTGTTCAAAGCGCCGCCGACGGCAGTGGACGAAGTAATCGCCGACGGGCAAACACTGCCCATTCTCGGCGGCCTGCGCGTCCTCTCGACGCCCGGCCACACGCCGGATCATATTTCGTTGTTTGCGCCCTCAGCGGGGGTTTTGTTTGCGGGCGATTCGATGAAGAGCGCGCACCGCGGATTGGAGGGATCGAGCGGCGGCAACACGTGGGATCAAACGAAGGCCGATGAGTCGGTGCGCAAGCAGGCCGCCCTCGGCGCGAAAATCGTGTACGTGGGGCACGGGCCGGTGACGATGGATGCGGAGAGGAAGTTTCCGAAAATATGATCCACGAAGGACACGAAGAAACACGAAGAGAAAACTGGATGTTCCTTCGTGCGGCTTCGTGTGACTTCGTGGATCACCTCAACATCGGCATCTTAATCCCATGCCGCTTCGCCGCCGCAATTGCCTCCGGGTATCCGGCGTCGGCGTGGCGCACTACCCCCATGCCGGGGTCGGTGGTCAGCACGCGCTCCAACCGCCGCGCCGCTTCGGGCGTGCCGTCGGCCACGATCACCTGCCCGGCGTGTTGCGAGAATCCGATCCCCACGCCGCCGCCGTGATGGAAGCTCACCCACGTCGCCCCGCCCACGGCGTTGATCAGCGCGTTGAGAATCGGCCAATCGGACACCGCGTCCGTGCCGTCCTTCATCGCTTCCGTTTCGCGGTTGGGCGAGGCCACTGATCCCGCATCGAGATGATCGCGCCCGATCACAATCGGCGCTTTCACGAGTCCCTTCGCCACCATTTCGTTGAACCGCAATCCCGCTTTGGCGCGCTCGCCATAACCGAGCCAACAAATGCGCGCCGGCAAGCCCTGCCAGTGAATTTTTTCCTTCGCCATCTTCAACCAGCGATGCAAGTGCGCGTCGTCGGGAAACAGTTCCATCACCGCTTCGTCGGTGCGGTAAATATCTTCGGGGTCGCCGGAAAGCGCCACCCAGCGGAACGGCCCTTTGCCTTCGCAGAACAGCGGGCGGATGTACGCCGGAACGAAGCCGGGATAATCAAAGGCATTCTTCACACCGGCATCGAACGCGCGCTGGCGCAAATTGTTGCCGTAGTCGAACACCTCCGCGCCGCGCTTCTGAAATTCGAGCATCGCCTC
>CAYYCF010000078.1:0-7653 GCA_964470235.1 uncultured Anaerolineales bacterium
CGAGATGATTATGCTAAAGTCAACGATGTGACGCAGTGTGTGGATGGGATTAGCCGGTATTGGAAAAAGTTGGGTAGTCGGGTAGTCAAATAGTCGAGTAGCCGGGTAGTCGTCAGCCGATCGCCAAGCCTCGACGATGAGACTATACGACTACTCGACTACGAGACTACCCGACGCTTTTCTTCTGACTATCTCCGCCTCAAACCGCACCAACTCCAACACCCCGGACAGAGTCGGATCGGGTGGAACGGTTTCGTCGCAGGGAATCAATCGCCAAGCCGCAGTGATCTTCTTTCCGTCCTCAATCGTCAGATCGATTCGCCCCAAGTATCTGCCGAACGCGCCCGCTTGCGCGATGACGCTTTCGCCGATGCGGATCGGTTCGAGCAATGCCGTGTGCGAGCGCCCGCCGATGATGGCGTCAATGCCCGGCACGGCGGCGGCCAATTGCTGATCGGCTTCAACGCCTTCGTGCGACAGCACAATCATAACTTGCGCGCCGTCCTCTCGCAGCCGGGCAACCAAACCCCGCGCACTCGTTTCGACTGATTCGATACGGTATCCCCAATCGTCGTAAAGTCCCGGCTCATTCACCGTCACGCCGACCACCGCGACCTTCAGTTCGCCAAAGTTGAAGAGCGCGTGCGAGCGCAGGCCAGGCGCGGGCGGCTGATCAGAATCGAGCGCGAGCAAGTTGGCGGCCAACGCTGGAAAATGTACCGAGCCGACAAGTTTCGCGAGAGACTCGCGATTCCACTGCATATCGCCATTGCCAATTGCCACGGCGTCGTAGCCCATCGCTTCGAGCATAGCAAAGTTTGCGCGACCTTTGGTCACACGGCTCTCCCACGCCGAAAGGTCGGACGAGTCTCCCGCGTCCAGCAGAAGCACGGCGCGGCCCTCCCTCGCCGCGGAAGCGCGCTCGCGCGCGATGAGCGACGCCAGGCGCGTCATTTGATCAAACTGACCATGAATGTCGTTAGTGTGCAAAACAGTCAATATCGCCATTAAACGAATAGTTCCCTGAGTTCCTTCAAAAGGAACTCAGGGAACTCGGGGAACTGTTTAGAATTGTGCCAAGCGAGTTCGTATTGGTGATTACCCACATCTCGGTGTAGCCGGGGCATCTTGCCCCGGCCTGGCGGGCGAGACGCCCTTGCTACTCGCTTGTGGGTAATCACCAGAGTTCGTAGCGGCGAGTGAAGCAGGCTTCCAGCCTGCCAACCACGGCGGACTGGAAAGTCCGCCCTACGTTTCGGATAGGAGCTAACTAAACGAGTTATCGTCGTCCGGCTCAATGCCTAGATCGTCGTCGGCCTCTTCATCCAAAGCCGAGTCGAGTCTTAACCAAAGTTGAAGCACGTGCCCTTCGGGCAGTTCTTCACATCGGGCGGCGAGTATGAGCGCCTGTTTGCGGAGGCCGTCGTCCCGTTTGTAATCCAAGAAGACCTCACGGCTCTGGTCCCAGGCGTTCGTACACCGCTCGACCAGCGCACGGCCATCGAACGTTCGCAGAATACAGCGGACGGCGCGTTTGAGCGCCGGCCCTTCGGCCAGGGAGTACACCCAGGGCTCAATCGTGCGATCAAAAAGCGGCGGCGGGCCTTCGACGATCGTAATTTTTTCGGGATCAGTATCGGACATGATGTTATTTTGGAAAGAATGGAATGAAAGGAGATGGGCGAATCATACAGGGCAATAGGCGAGATGTAAAGGTTCGCTATCTAAAAATTTTCCGCTACTTTTCGATTTCTATTTCCTGCAGGGTCAGCGTATCGCCGAACGGTTGACCCTGCGGGCTGGTAATTTGCGCGCGAAGTTTGGTATCCGCGTCGTACATACCCATCCTGAGAATGTACTTGCCCGGGGGCGCATCGGCAGGAATAGAGAGTAGGCGCTGATCACGGATGAATTGCATGTCGCCTTCCCACTTCCATGTGGGGCGATTGCCATAGTCTGGTGGGCCGTCTTGCCCCACTAAAAGCGTTTTTTCGTCATCGAAAAGCAAATGAACGAAGACAATGTAATTGGCGGTCGTCCGCTCGGCGGACGTCCAATAGAGCATTAACTCCAGCGTGTCGCCCGGATTGAAAGTTTCTTGGTTGAGGTCGTAGCCTCGGAAGGAAATAGCGTCAGTAAACCACAAGTATCTAATATGTTGCTGAATCGGCCGAAGTTTGAAGACGACAATATCTGGGCCTCTATACTCTGTGCCGGCAAGCCTCAACAACTCTGTGGCATCTCTTAAGTACGCTCGCGCCTGAGGCGTATCCAGATCGGCAAGCCGATCCTGCTTTTCAGGACTTCGCTCTGAAGTCCAAATCAAGTACTCGTAGCCTCGAAAACGATATTCTTCAATGCTCTCCTTGAAAATAGAGTTGACCACGAGACTATGATATATCTTTCTCCCCGGAAAACCGGCATAAACATTGAACGGTGTCAAAACTTCGGCTACTGTGCGAGCCCCCTCTGGCACATGACTTATGAACCAGTTTCCCAACTCAGCCGCGGTATAGGGCTTATATAGATTGGACGCATCAGCCTGCCAGCCTGCTAGTTGAGGCCAGAAGTACGGAAGACAAATGACTATAGCCAAGACGGCTCGCACGGCATCGGAGGGTGGCGCCATCCGTGCACCAAAAAACCGAACAAGAGATTTGGCAACCGCCGCTGTCATAGCGGCAATAGAGGTCGACCACATGAACAGTATGACCGCGAATACCGGTAGCCAACTTGATAATAAATCGCGATAGAACAAGGACATCAAGAGATAAAACAAAACGCAAAACGAGAACAGGAAGACCAAAGCTTCGGCATCAACACGTATTTTCTTCAGCCGGTACAGCAGAAGTAATGCCAGTAGGCCAAGGAAGCCTGTGACGTAGAAATATTCGTCAAATCGGCCAAAAACGAAGGGGAAATTGGTATTTAGCGAAATGAGCTGAAATGGATTCTGACGCGATAATATTGCCCTAGTCGAGCTATTCGGGGTATCTACAATTTGAAATATCCCGTAGCCATAAATCAACCAAAACAGCACAAGCCCAGAAAACAAGGACAGCAAACCAAGGTGAACAACGGCGCGCTTGCGGTTCCGATCGTATCGGAGTATAGCTAGTAGGGGCAAGAGCAGGATAATGCCAGACTGATATTTAAACAGCAAAGAAACTACCCCGGCCGCATATGACAAATAGATTTTCTGATAGTTCAACGGGTTTCTAGCAATAAATACGAACAGAAAGCAGAGGAGTGTGAAAAACAGCCAGGGCGCTTGTGCAGCAGCACGTCGCGACTGCACCATTATTGTAGGGTCAAGACTTAGCGCAAGTGCTGCAATGATGCCGGCCAAACGCGAGGACGATAATCGCCGGACGATTAGCGCACTCAGAGGGATTGTCAACACAGCAATGAAAGCATTGACGTATCGAGCAAGCAGTATGTGCTCAGGTTGTAGAAGCGTAACGCCGGTTATTGCCTCGGCAATGTACTTCTCCACAATTAGGAGAAACAAGAATGCCGGAGGGTATCCGCCACCGTGAAGCGTTGCGGCACTCCCAGTCTGCCTTATGAGCAAGGCCCACAACCAATAGGTCGGTTCGTCCGGATCGCTTATGTATGGGAGTTCACCTCTTAGACCTAAAAAGAGAAGCATTGTGGCAAGGGCCACAACTAACATTAAGGGTAAATACCACTTCAAAGATTCACTTTTGGAAATAATATTCATCTCTTTCATACCACGAAGGCGCAACAAAATCTCCGGCACGAAGTTGCTCGCTCCTGTCCGCAAATGAACTACAACTCATAAGGCCAAATGATAGAGTTCCGCCAGCCAGCCAGTCAGGTCAAGTTATTGGCTCGCCGCCCTCACATCCCTACACCGCTCGCACGAAGGATTGTTGCACAACAGCGCATTGGGGTCTTTGCGGATCATCGTCTCGACGGTTTTAACTAGTTCGCGCGCGGGGAGGCGCTGGGCGTTGGCGGTGCCGATCTGGCCGCGAAGGGTGATGTGGTTGACGGCCTCGGCGACGGCGTCGAAGCCGGCCGAGTCGCCAGGCCACTTGAATTCGACCACGCGCCCCGGCGCCAACGCCCAGCGCACAAACTGCCTGCGTCCGGCGCGCTGTTCGCCCACGTGAATCATGGTGTTGACGCGGTGAGTGACGCCGAGCATAAGCACATCGCCCGAATGATCGGCCAGCCACGATAGCGGGGCGAGCGGGTCGTCGAGCGTTTGTCCGGCCAGCGCTTCGTCGGCGTCGCGCCCCACGGCGGCAAACGACAGCCCGGGGTGCGACGTGCGTTTGACTTCCGGATGGCGCAGAAGCGCATTGGCGATCGCGCCGATGGTATCGTGCGCGGGCAGGTCGGGCCGCCAAAATTCCGCCTGCCCGTTCTCGCCGCGGTCGCCGTAATCAATGCCGTTCATCTCCGGCCCCACTTCCGGCACGATCAGAGTTTGATAGGTGAACGTGGGAGCGATGACCAGACTGCACACCGAGGTGAGCGCGCCGACGACCGTTTCCGCGCCGCCGCTCACGCGGCCGAAAGCGGACAGCGAAGCGTGAAAGATAATGCGGCTGTTGTGGTTGAGTCCGATCTCGCGCAGGCCGAGCACGATGTCGCGGAAGCCGACCTGACTCGGCGTGGCGCCGGGCAGTGGGCGGGCGGGCGGAGGAGCTATTTCAATCATAACGGGCGGTAGTATAGCCTAAATCTTTTGCCCCATCGGATGGCGTTAGAACGTGTCGCGGCTACAACCCGCTCCTACTTTCCTTTCCACTCCGCCTTGCGTTTTTCGACGAAGGCTTTCATTCCCTCTTTTTGATCGCCGGTGCTGAACAAAAAATAAAACGCTCTGCGCTCGTCGGCCAACCCGTCGGCGAGGAAAGACTCGAAGGCGTTGTTGACCGCCTCTTTCGCCAAGCGCACGGCCAACGGCGCGCGGGCGGCGATCTCGTTTGCCAGTTTCAAAGCTTCAGTCAAGTATTGTTCCACCGGAACGACTCGGTTGACCAAGCCATAGCGATAGGCCTCGTCCGCGGTGAGCGTGCGTCCGTTCAGGACAACTTCCATAGCCATCGCTTTGCCCACCGCGCGCGTCAACCGTTGTGTGCCGCCCGCGCCAGGCATCACGCCGAGGTTGATCTCCGGCTGGCCGAACTTGGCCGTTTCCGAGGCGACGATCATGTCGCAGGCCATTGCCAATTCACAACCGCCGCCCAAACAAAAACCGGAGACGGCGGCGATGACGGGCTTCTTCACTTTACGCAGGCGATCCCATTTGCTGATGCGATCGGCCAAGAGCATGTCTACCGACGAGGCGTCGGCCATTTCTTTGATGTCGGCTCCGGCGGCAAAGGCCCGCTCGTCGCCGGTGATCACGATGGCGCCGACGGCCTCGTCTTTGTCAAACGCCTCGGCGGCGGCAGCAAGCTCTTCCATCACCGCGCCGTTGAGCGCGTTTAATTGTCCTGGACGGTTGAAGCGAATCAAACCGGCCCGGCCGTGAATTTCGATGAGGATTAATGGGTCGCCCATATTTGTTCACCGCAGAGATCGCAGAGAGCGCGGAGTTCGGAGAGATTCATTCTCTCTGCGCTCTCCGCGCACTCTGCGGTAATACGTCTATGCGCCGCGCAGTTCACGCAGATGTTCGATAGAGTGTTCGGCGATGCGCTCGACCCACCACAGCACGGTGCGCGCGCCAAACGTAAGATGCCGGCCGGCGCGAGTCCAGCCGGGCGGCGGCAGAGGGCGGAGCAATTGCAGTTCAGCTTCGCGCAGTCCGGCGTAATCGGCTAACACCGCCGTCATCGGCTCGTGGCGGCTGTAGTGTTCGGCTTCCCAGGCCAACGGGTCGAAGGCCGCGAGTTCCGGTGACTCTTCGCTCAGCAACCGCCGTACGCGGGCCAAGTAGGCTTCCCGTTCCACGTCGCGCAAGTGCACGACGACGGCATGGGGTGAACGTCCGCCCGTTGTTATGGGTTGGTGCCAACGGCCTTCGGGAATGGCTGCCACTGCGTCACCAAGTTCGGGCACGATGGACTCGATCCGGTCGAGCAAGCGGGCGCGATAGTCGTACAGTTGATCCATGCCAGTCGTGGCCTCACAGGCTGCTTATCGCTGATAGCTTATCGCTGATGGCTTATCGTGATACGTGAAGCGTGATATACGATACGCGATACGCGATAGGCGATAGGCGATACGCGACGTGCAACGCCCATCATTTCCTCGTGGCGTAATTCAGCCGCACGCGCATGATCTGGCTGAGGTGTTCCCAAGTGTGTTCCAACAAGTAGTCGGCCTGCCAGCCCAAAGTGATCGGGCCGCGAAGGGCGTGCACGGCGGTGCGCGACCAGTCGGACGCTTGGAGCAGGCCCACTTCGGCGGCGCGGTCTTCGACGAAATCGGTCAATAGCTTTTGAATCGGTTCGTCGGGATTCCAATGTTCTTTGTGGTAGGCCGCTTCGTCGAAGCTGGGCAGGGAGGGGTTGTTCTCTTTGACGAAGCGCGCGATGCGCGCCAGGAATATGTGCCGTTCGGCGTCGCGGAGGTGGGTCAGACACTCATGCACTGACCATTCGGCCGGTTCGGCTTTCCACAAAACGGAGTCGGCGGGCATCAGGTTGACCTCATGCGCGAGTTGGTGGGCTTGCGAACGCAGGAGACGGAGGACGTAGGCGTTGGGGTGTGTCATCAGGTTTCCTTGAATAAGATTTACCGCAGATGTGTGTCAATTAGCCAACTTTCGATCTCGCCCGCCAGCTTGGGCAGGTATTCGGCCAGATCGGATTGCGTGCCATGATTTTCGGAAGAGAGATAGTTTGAGACAGACGCGACTACCTTTGGCAACAGGGGCAAGTCTTTGGTGCGGCTGTCGTAAAGGATCAAGGCGTCGCCTTCTCCGGCTTCGGTGCGGTTGAGAAAGACGGACGTGACGCCATACGTGTAGAGCTTGGCCACTTGCCGCGGCCAGGTGGGATGCACGGTCCGGAAAGGCATGGGCAGTTGATACGATGCGGCAGAGGCCTCAGGCAATAAGCCCTGGTGCTGATCAAAAAAATCATCCAATACCGACAGGCAAAAATCGTTGATGGCCAGTTTGAGGACGTGATCGCGGTCGTCGCGGAACGGCCAGGGCGGGCTTTCGCCGACGGCTTTGCGCGGCGGCATGAGCGAATACGTTTTCCCTTGGGCGTTGATACCAAACGAAAGCCCGGTGGGGAACGATAGGTTGGGCAGAATGATCATTTCGTTTGGGGCGACGCCGCAGGCTTCCAGTAGAGTGCTGGCGAAATCCACCCCGGCGATGTGCGTTTCCACTTCGGTCACGGCTTCAGTCCAGGCCGCATTGTGTTCGGCCCAATACAAATCGAGTCCGGCTGTTTCCGCAAATTGGCGCAAATGCGACGACAACTCGGCCTCGCCGGACAGCGCGCGGGTGAACAGCGGCAACGGATCCTGGTTGGCGTACAGCGCATTTTGGAAATAAACTGTGGTCGGATGGGATCGAAATGGCTGGAGGTGCCGCCGCAAGGCGGCCGCTTGTGGGTGGACGCCGCGCGGTTTGGGACGCTGTTCGCGTTCGGGCCAGTCGGTGGCGGCCAGGGCGGCGGAGAGGGCGCGGGCGCGGGGGTCGGTCTGTACCGT
>CAYYCF010000078.1:7753-9753 GCA_964470235.1 uncultured Anaerolineales bacterium
ACCTTGCCGCCATCCACGTTGAAGGCTTGACCCGTAACGTATTTGGCGTCATCAGAACACAAGAACAAAACGAGGCCGGTGACATCATCGGGTTCACCGAGGCGGGCTTGCGGAATGTCTTCGAGCCATTTATTCATTTGCGTTTCGTTCTCGCGCAGGTGCGCCGTCATTTCGGTGATGATCACGCCTGGGCAGACGGCATTGACGCGGATATTATACGCTGCAAATTCGCGGGCGCACTCGCGAGTGAAGCCGATCAAACCGGTCTTGCTGGCGACGTAGGCGGCGCGGTCGCGCAGTCCGGCGGCGCGGCCGGCGATGGAGCCGATGTTGACGATGACGCCGCCGCCCATTTCTTTCATGCCCCGGCCGACGGTTTGGGAGCAGAGAAAAGCGCCCTTGAGGTTGACGTTGAGGGTGCGATCCCAGGCCCATTCGTCAAGGGTCAGAATCGATCCGGTCGGCTCAATTCCGGCATTGTTGATGAGCGCATCCACGCGCCCCCATTTTTCCAGTATTTCGTAGTGCATCGTTTGCACGGCCATTTTGTTGGATACGTCGGCGACGATTGCCAGGGCTTGGCCGTGGTGGCCGTCGGCGGCCACCATGTCGGTGATCTGTTTGGCGGCGGCGGCGGCGGTGTCGGGGTTGATGTCGTTGACGACGACTTTGGCTCCGGCAGCGGCGAAGCGTAGAGCAATCGCTTTGCCAATGCCGCGCCCGGCGCCGGTGACGAGGACGATTTTGTCTTTCATGGAATGAGACGACGGCGGACGAAGGACGATGGACGATAAGTGGTCGTCCGTCGTCTGCGGTCTATCGTCATGGTTTTAGCAACTCCCACAGCATTTTGGGCGCGATGGCGTCCAGCGGATCGCCTTCGCCGAAGCAGATGTTCATGATTGTTTCGCGAATGTACGGGTTGACTGCGCCGCGCCCGAAGAGCCGGTTGAGCATGAAGGTGTTGTAATACAAGTCGCGCAGTCGGGTGATGATCACGAAGTAATGCCGGAAGCGTGCATTCAAACGGCGCGGATACTGGCGGAGTCCATCCAGGGTGAAGTCGTGCGCGGCGATGATGCTCTCGGCGGCGATGTAGCCGGACTCGAGCGCGTAATCGATCCCTTCTCCGGTGAACGGGTTGACCAACCCGACGGCCTCTCCGATGGCAAGAGCGCCATCCACCATCATTGTCGAATCGGGGAAATCCACGCGCAGGGGATAGCTTTTGATGGTCCCGACGGGGTTCGCGCCCTCGAGCAATTGTTGTAAGCGCGGGTGTTCGAGGCGGAATCGTTCGAACATCGAGCGCGGCGAAGTGTGGCCGGTGCGGAAGTAGCCCGCGCCGACGTTGGCCGTGGTGGCCGACGTGGGAAACAGCCAGCCGTATCCAGGCAGCGGCACGTGATCGAAATAGAATTCCAGACGGTCGGCCACGGGGGGCAGGTTTTCGAAATATTGACGCGCGGCCACCATCAGTGTTGGTTTGCGCTTGAGGAAACCGGCTCGCCCCAACAGGCCGGTGGCGGCGCCGGTGGCGATGAGGGTGAGTTTGGCGGTGACGAGGTGGTCGGCGCCGCGCGCGCCAGCGACGCGCTTGCCGTCGAAAACAGCATCAGTTGCTTCAAAGCGGTAGAACGCCGCCCCGGCCTCGACGGCGCGGCGGCGGATGGCGTCGTCTAAGGTGAGGCGTGGGATGACGAGAATGTGATTGCTGAAGCCGTTGAGGCGTGGAATGTCGGTGATGCACAGGCGGCCGTCGGGCGTGTAAAAATCGAGCCGCTTTACTTTGGGCGAGCGGGCGGCGAGCGTTTGCAAAATCCCCATGGCGTCCAATACGCGCTGGGCGCGCGGGCTGACTCCGTCGCCGCACGTTTTGTCGCGGGGGAACGCGGCCTTGTCAATCAGCGCCACGTCGAAGCCGGCCTGCGCGAGGAAGTAGGCGGCGGCTGACCCCGCCGGCCCCGCGCCGACGATGGCGATGTCGTGTTTGTGGAGTG
>CAYYCF010000079.1:0-3578 GCA_964470235.1 uncultured Anaerolineales bacterium
GGCGAAGGCGCGCACGGCGAGATTCTCTCGATGGCCTTTGCCGGGCCGGGACAGCACCAGGACACGGGCGGCAAAGTGGTCCACGGCGCGCCCAACACCACGTCGAAGATTACCTCCAAATCAATCAGCCGCGCCGGTGGGCGCGCCTCGTATCGCGGCCTGCTCAAGGTGTACAAGGGCGCGACAGGGGCCAAGTCCAGCGTAGTGTGCGATGCCTTGCTCATTGACGACAAGTCACGCTCCGATACATATCCGGTGATCGAAATTGACGAAGACGACGTCGCTATCGGCCACGAGGCCTCGGTGTCCAAGGTCGGCGAAGAGCAGTTGTTTTACTTGATGAGCCGGGGCATCGCCAAAGATCAAGCCGAAGGGTTGGTCGTCGCCGGTTTCATCGAGCCGCTGGTGAAGGAACTGCCGATGGAATATGCCGTCGAGCTCAACCGGCTCGTTCAATTGCAGATGGAGGGTTCGGTAGGATGATGCCCGTCTATTCCCGCACGACGATCTCGACGAAACGCAAAGTCGAATCCTCCGCGCCGGTCGAAGTGAAATTCACGGACGCCGACGTGAAAGCCCTCTCCAAGAATAGAAAAGACCCGGCGTGGCTGGCCAAACGCCGCTTCGCCGCCTGGAAGTTATACAAAGGGATGCCGATGCCCACGTTGTCCGACGAAGCCTGGCGACGGACGGACATTCGACCGTTCAAATGGCATGAGATAGCGCCTGCCGCTCTGAACGGAAAAGCGAAGGCGCGAGCCGTGCCGGCCGAGTTTCTCAAACCGCTGGTCGGCAAGGAGCAGGGCGGGCAGTTGGTGATTAACGCCGGGAAGGTCGCCACGCGCGAACTCTCGGCGGTGCTCAAACGCCAGGGCGTGATTTTCACCGATTTTCAGACGGCCGTCGTGAAACACGAAGCCCTGGTAAAAAGATTCATCGGCCGGGCGGTGAAGACGACCGAAGGAAAGTTTGCGGCGTTGGCCGAGGCCATGATGGACGGCGGCGTTTTTCTGTACGTTCCGAAAAACGTTGAAGTGTCTCTGCCTCTGCATTCGGTGGTTTGGGCGCCAGGATCGAGTCATTTCACTCGCGTGCTTCTGGTCCTCGAAGAGGGCGCGTCGGCCACGTACGTGCACGAACTCGCCTCGCCCGATGGACAGGGCGAAAGCCTGCACGCCGAAATTGTCGAACTGATCCTCGGCAGGAATTCAAACTTGAAATTCGTCGAGCTTCAGTCGCTCGGCTCGGACGTTTGGAATTTTACGCACGAGCGCGCCAACGTCGGCGCGGGCGCGAAGATTGATTGGGTGTTCAACGCCATCGGCTCGCGCCTGACCAAAAATTTTTCCGAAATTGATTTGAACGGCGAGGGCGGCTGGGCGCGCATGTCGGGCTTCTATTTTGCCGAAGGCAATCAGCACCTCGACCACGACACGCAGCAAAACCACAATGCGCCGCACACCACGAGCGATTTGTTGTTCAAGGGCGCGCTGCGCGACAGCAGCCGGTCGGTGTGGCAGGGCATGATCTATGTCGCCCCCGGCGCGCAAAAAACGGATGGCTACCAGGCCAACCGCAACCTCGTGCTATCAAAATCCGCCCGCGCCGACTCTATCCCCGGCCTGGAAATCATGGCCGATGATGTGCGGTGCACGCACGGCTCGACGGTGGGGCAGTTGGAAGAGGAGCACATCTTCTACCTCATGGCTCGCGGCGTGCCGCGCGCCGAGGCCGAGAAAGTGGTGGTGGACGGATTCTTCGACCCCATCGTGCAGCGCATCCCGTTCGAGGGCGTGGTGGCGCGGTTGAAGAAAAATATCGAGCAAAAGATGAGCCGGTCGGGAAGCGGAAATTAACTCACACATTTTCGTCAACGGATAAAACGGATTGAACGGATGAAAGGAAAAACATCCGTTGTATCCGTTTCATTCGTTGACGTGCAAGGGCATGAACGCTAACATCTTTGATGTAATTAAAGTTCGCGCCGACTTCCCGATTCTCTCGCGCGAAGTGCGCCCCGGCGTGCCGGTCATCTATCTTGACTCGACGGCGACGGCGCAAAAGCCGCTGGCCGTGATCGAGGCCATGGATCGCTACTACCGGATGTCCAACGCCAATATCCACCGCGGCGTGCACACGCTGGCCGAAGAGGCGACCGGGTTATACGAAAGCGCGCGCGGGCGCGTTGCCAAATTCATCAACGCCAAATCCCACAAGGAAGTCATATTCACCCGCAACGCCACCGAAGCCATCAACCTCGTGGCCTACAGTTGGGGCCGGGCGAACGTCAAAGCCGGCGACATTATCGTCATCACCGAAATGGAGCATCACTCCAACTTGGTGCCTTGGCAAATGTTGGCCGGCGAGAAGGGCGCAGTGCTGGAAGTGATTCCGGTGACGGACGACGGCGAACTCGATCTCTCGAAATTCGACTCGCTACTTCAACGCTCGCCCAAGTTGGTGTGCTTGACCCACATGAGCAACGTGCTGGGCACGATCAATCCCGTTGCCGAGATCGCCGCCAAGGCGCGTGCTGCCGGGGCACTGACGATGGTTGACGCGGCGCAATCCGTGCCGCACTTGCCGGTGGACGTGCAAACGCTGGGCGCAGATTTCCTGGCATTTTCAGGCCACAAGATGTGCGGGCCAACGGGCGTCGGCGTGTTGTGGGCGCGGCAAGCTTTGCTCGAAGCCATGCCGCCTTTTTTGGGCGGCGGCGACATGATTAGGCGCGTGTATCTGCGCGAGTTCAAGGCCAACGACCTGCCGCACAAGTTCGAAGCCGGAACGCCGGCCATTGCCGAGGTCATCGGCCTGGGCGCGGCGGTGGATTATTTGACCGCCATCGGCATGAACGCGATCCACGCCTACGAGCAAGAGATCATTGCCTATGCTTTGGAACGGCTGGAAGAAGTGCCGGGCGTGAACGTGTACGGTCCGAGGGCCGAGCGAAAGGGCGGGGTGGCCGCGTTTTCGTTTGCGGGCGTGCATCCCCACGATGTGGCGCAAGTGCTGGATCGCGACGGCATCGCCGTCCGCGCCGGGCACCATTGCGCCATGCCCTTGCACGACCGATACGGCCTTCCGGCGACAACCCGCGCCAGCTTTTACCTCTACAATACGCGAAGCGAAGTGGACCAGTTGATCGAAGGGTTATACAAAGTGAAGAAAATGTTTGGATAGAAAGTTCCTTGAGTGCCAAAGGAAACAAAGGAACTCAAGGAAATGAAGGAACTGGTTGAATTATGGACGATATGTACCGCGAGGTTATCCTCGATCATTATAAACACCCCCGCAATTTCGGCACGCTCGACCCGGCGGATATTTCATACGAAGACGACAACCCGTTGTGCGGCGACAAAATACGCATTGATCTGCGCGTGGACGAGAACAACCGGATCAAAGAGGTGGCGTTTTCCGGTCACGGCTGCGCCATCTCGCAGGCCTCGGCTTCGATGCTGACCGAGGAAATTCTTGGCAAGACATTGGATGAAGTGAAGCAGTTCGGAAAAGAACAGATTCTTGAATTACTCGGCATCGAGCTGGGGCCGGTGCGATTGAAATGCGCTCTGCTTTCG
>CAYYCF010000079.1:3678-9719 GCA_964470235.1 uncultured Anaerolineales bacterium
CGGCCAGCGCAAGATTGTCGAAATTGACGGGCTGGCTATCGCCGTGTTCAACATCGCCGGGTCGTATTACGCCATTGCCGACGTGTGCTCGCACGATGACGGCCCGGTGGCCGAAGGGGAAGTGGTTGACGAGCACGAGATCGAATGCCCCAGGCACGGGGCGCGGTTCGACGTGCGAAACGGCAAGGTGCTGTCGTTCCCGGCCATCGTGGACATTCCTTCGTATCCGGTTAAAGTCGAGAACGGAGAAATACTCGTCGGCCTGCCGCCGGAGTAATCAAACAACTACGGTTGTTTGAGCGCATCCCCCATCACTTTCACAAACAACCCTATCATTTCGGCGTCGAAGTGCGTCCCCGATTTCTCTAGCAGAAACTTCGCCACTTCGTGTGGCGGCCTGCCAGGATGATAGGGGCGGGCGCTGGTCAGCGCGTCGTAGACGTCTACCACTGCCAGCAAACGGCCTTCGATGGGTATTTCCTTTTCCTTCAATCCGCGCGGGTATCCCGTTCCGTCCCACTTCTCGTGGTGATACAAGACGTAAGGCAGTGTGCCTTTGAGGTGGTTGATCTGTTGCAGAATCTTCGCCCCGGCCACCGGATGCTGTTTCATCAACTGCCACTCTTCGTCGGTTAACGGGCCGGTTTTCTTTAGCACTTGATCGGGGACGATAATTTTTCCCAGATCGTGCAGGCGCGCCCCAAACTCTAACATGCGCAAATGCTCCGGCGACCACTTGAGTCCCTGGGCCATCAGGCGGGCATACTTCGCCACGCGCTCGACGTGCCCAAACGTGTAAGGGTCGCGGCCTTCGATCACGTTGGCTAACACGTTCACCGTTTCCAGGTAGGCCAGGCCCACTTGCGCCACTTGCACGTCCACCACGCGCAGCAAACGCGCGTTGACGATGGCCAGCAAATCTTTCGGCTCGATGGGTTTAAGCAGATAATCCTCAACGCCTAACTCACGGCCTTCTTGAATGTCTTCCGGCGTGTTGTTGGCGGTGAGGAAGATGAACGGGATGACCGTCCACAAAGGATTCTTTCGAATGGCTTTGTAGAACTCAATGCCGTTCATGCGCGGCATATTGATATCGGACAAGATCAGGTCGGGCGTGACGTGCCCCAACACTTGCAGCCCTTGCTCGCCGTGCTCGCCCTGATGCACGGTGTACCCTTCAGCCTTCAGCGTGTTCACCAACACTCGACGGATTTCACTGCTGTCTTCCACGACGAGTATCTGCTTGTTATTCAACGGCGTTGTCAATGGCGAAGTCATAGCCGTAATTATACGCGTATTTGATTCCGCAGAGTGTTATTTTCGCAAACTCGTAAATCGAGTATGAATGGCGTTATAATTCCACACATGGCGAAACCGTCCTCTGCCGAGCGCGCCGCCCAACTGCGCCAAGAGCTTCAATTCCATTGCTATCGCTATCACGTCCTCTCCGCTCCCGTCATTTCCGACGCCGAGTACGACGCGTTGTATCGTGAACTGCTGGCGATAGAAGCCGAACATGCGGAATTGATCACGCCGGACTCGCCCACTCAGCGGGTCGGGGGAACGGTCTCCGAGAAATTCGAAAAAGTTCGCCACCCGGCTCCCATTTTGAGCCTGAGCAACGCCTTCGGCGCAGATGACGCGCGGGCCTGGTTCGAGCGCATCGCCAAAATTGACGAGCGCGTGCGGAATGCGGAATTCGTCGTCGAGCCGAAGATAGACGGTCTCACGGTCGTTCTGCACTACGAGAACGGGCTGTTCGTCAAAGGCGCGTCGCGCGGCGATGGCGAAGTGGGCGAGGACATCACGGCGAATTTGCGGACGGTGAGAGCCTTGCCTTTGCGAATACCCGTGACGACGGACGATGGACGACCGACGATGAAGCCGCCGTCGCGCTTTGTCGTTCGCGGCGAAGCGGTGATCTTCACGAAGGATTTTGAAGAGATGAACGCGCGGCTGGCCGCCGCCGGTGAGCGCACCTTTGTGAATCCGCGCAACACGGCCTCCGGCGCATTGCGCCAACTCGATCCCAAACTCACCGCCGCGCGGCCCATCTCGTTGTTGTGCTACGCGGTCGTAGACTCGAAGAATGGCGAATTCGCCACCCAATGGGACGTTCTGCAAACACTCCGCGCTTACGGTTTCCCAACTGCCGAAGCCGTCCAGAAGTTCGGCAAGTTGGAGGACGTGATCGCTTATTGCGAATCGTGGATCGAGAAGCGTGACACGCTCGCCTACGAAATTGACGGCATGGTGATCAAGATAAACGATCTGCGGCTGGCCGCCGAACTCGGCTTTGCGGGCAAAGATCCGCGCGGCGCGATTGCCTTCAAATTCCCGGCGCGCGAAGTGACCACGGCGCTCAACGACATCGGCGTGAACGTGGGCCGGACGGGTGTACTCACCCCCTACGCGATTCTGGAGCCGGTGGAAGTCGGCGGCGTGACGGTGCGGCAAGCCACGCTGCACAACTTCGACTACATTGCCGAGAAGGATATCCGCATCGGCGACCGCATCCTGCTCAAGCGGGCGGGCGACGTGATCCCGTACGTGATCGGCCCGGTGATCGAAGCCCGAAAGGGCGGCGAGAAAACGTACAAGCCGCCGAAGAAGTGCCCCACGTGCGGCGAGGCGGTCGAGCAGGCCGAAGGCGAAGTGGCTTACTATTGCATCAACGCCGCCTGCCCGGATCAACTGATTCGCAACATCGAGCATTTCGTGGGGCGGGGGGCGATGGACATCGAAGGGTTCGGCAGTAAAATCGCCGAGCAAGTGGTGGCCGCCGGGATCGTCAAAGACGCGGCCGATATTTTCTCGCTCACCGCTAAACAACTGCTGGCACTCGAAGGCTTTGCCGACAAGAAAGCCGATAACATCCTGGCCGCCGTCGAGGCCGCGCGCGCGCGTCCGTTGGGGCGGTTGATCACGGCGCTGGGGATTCGGGGTGTAGGCGAAGTGCTGGCCAACGATCTGGCGGCACAGTTGGGTTCCCTCGACGCCCTGCAAAAAGCCGATGCAGACACTTTACAGCAGATCGAAGGCGTAGGGCCGAACACCGCCGAGGCCATTGCCGATTGGTTCGCGCGCCCTGGCAACAAGCGGCTGTTGGCGAAATTGAAAAAGGCCGGCGTGTGGCCGAAGGCCGAAGCGCGGCAGCGGCTCGCCGCCGCCGGGCCGTTCGTCGGAAAAACATTCGTCATCACCGGCACACTGCCGACTCTGTCCCGCGACGGGGCGAAGGCCTATGTCGAAGAGCGCGGCGGCAAAGTGACCGACAGCGTGAGCAAAAAAACCGATTACGTTGTGGTGGGCGAATCTGCCGGAAGCAAACTTGCCAAAGCGCAATCGCTGGGCGTGAAGGCGATAGACGAAGCGGCGCTGAGAAAGATGGGTTAACCCAAGGAGCGATAGGATGGATTGGAAAGCAAACGACAAACTGACGCAAACGATTAACGCCATGCTCGACCGCATTGACGGCCTGCAGGAGGCCGACCTGTATTTCTACAACCAGCCGGTAGACGAGCTCAAAGGCAATGCGCGCGCGATTGTGCGCGGGCGCGAAATGCTGATGTTTGCCTCATACAGTTATCTTGGATTATTGGGACACCCGCGGATCAACGCGGCGGCCAAGGCAGCCATTGACAAATACGGCACCGGCACGCACGGCGTGCGCTTGTTAGCCGGCACGCTGGCCTTGCACGAAGAACTGGAAAACACCATCGCCGATTTCAAACACGCCGAAGCCGCGATCACTTTTTCCAGCGGCTACGTCACCAACTTAACCGCCATATCCACCCTCGTCGGGCGGCACGACACCGTGATCTGCGACAAGTTGAATCACGCCAGCATTGTGGATGGATGTTTGCTCTCCGGCGCAAACTTTGCGCGCTTCAAGCACAATGATATGGAAGACCTGGAACGAGCGCTGAAGGAAGCCAGCACGAAAGGCACCAGGCTCGTGGTGGTGGACGCCGTATTCAGCATGGACGGAGACGTGATCGATCTGCCGCGCGTTGTCGCGTTGTGCCAAAAGTACGGCGCGTGGCTGATGGTGGACGAGGCTCATTCATTGGGCATGGTTGGCAAGACCGGCCGCGGGATCGAGGAGCATTTTGGATTGGGCGACGTAGTAGACATCAAAATGGGAACGTTGAGCAAAACAATTCCCAGCGTAGGCGGTTACTTGGCCGGGCGCAAGGAATTAATCCGCTTCTTCAAGCACGCCTCGCGCGCCTTTATCTTCTCCGCCGCGCTGCCTCCGGCCCAAGCCGCCGCCGCGAAAGCGGCCTTTGAGGTCATCCTCGACGAGCCGGAGCGCGTGGAGACTCTTCGCCGGAATGCCAGCCAGTTCATGGGCGGCCTCAAACAATTGGGTTTTGACACGATGAAGACTTCCACCGCTATCGTGCCGGTGCTGTGCGGCGAGGACGAGCGGGCGTTTCAAATGGTTCAGCAGTGCCAACACCGCGACGTTTTTGTTTTGCCGGTCGTTTCTCCGGCAGTGCCGCAAGGGTTGGCGCGACTGCGAGCCACGGTGACCGCCGGACACAGTTCGCAGGAAATCGAGCGCGCGCTGGATGTGTTCGAGACGGCCGGGAAAGAGGTTGGGATCATTTAGCCGGACAATTTTCACCACAAAGACACCGAGAACACGGAGAAAAGACTCTGCGGTCTCTGTGGTGAAAATTGTTATGTCTGAGCCAACACTCCTCCTCAAACCCGGTCGCGAGAAATCCGTCCTGCGCCGCCATCCGTGGATTTTCAGCGGGGCGGTGGCCGAATTGCGCGGCGAGGCCGTCGGCGGCGCGGCGCTCGATGCCGGGCGCGAAGCGCAAATCGTTCAACGGCTGTCACAAACTGGCGATCACCCAGCGGCGCTGAATTTTCCGGAGGGGGAGTATCTCAGGGGTTTGTGTGTAGGGTGGAATGAGAATCAAAAAGCCGAAGGACTCATGTCCTTCAGCTTTTTTGATCTGGTGGAGATGTCGGGAATCGAACCCGAGTCCGAATGACTCGACAGCAGATATCTACAAGCGTAGCCCGCCAATTTAGCCTTAGCGATTGATCCCCGGCAGACAGGGTTGGTCAACCGCCGCGCCTCTGGGACCCGAAAGCCCCTCTTTCACCGGACTAGAGACATTGCCCGATGGCACTCCGGCTTTTGTGTCACCCGCTGGCCGCGCCGCCGGAGGCGCTCGGGGCAGGTGGATCCTAGGTTATAGGATCAAGCTCGGCGTTCGCGGAGATTAGGCCGCGAGCGGCAGAGCCGCGTAAGCATTGGTGCGGTTGGCACTTAAGCTTGTACTCTGATTTAACGGGGTCGGAGTCTCCCGGCTTGCAATCCGATGCCAGCCTCATCCGTCGAAGCCTGTCATCCCCAGATTGTGCGCGTATTTTATCACACCACGGCCAAGGTTGCGCGCCGGACAATCAACAACGAGCATCCCTGAGTTGCCAACGCCGCGACGATGGCTACCACGAAGGCAACCGCAATCCCGGTCGGTTCAAGAAGAAGGGCAAGCACGAGAAAGAAGTTTGCAAACGAGAACAAGCCTAACAACATTCCTCGTAATACGCCCGCGGCGGGCATCGCGCCATCAAAGTGATGGGCAAAAACAGCGAGCGTCGCGGCATACAGAGGAAGGGGTGAAAGCAGTCCCGTTAGGAGCGGCCCAAGCGTAGGCGCGATGCCCGTCGCCAACACCACAAAGGATGTCGTAACGATCATCCTGGCGGGTACGTCCCAACGCGGCGGCTTGTTCGTCGCCAATGTTTCGTTAGAGTAGTTGGGGACGAGGAATAACCCCGTGACGAGCGACAAGACAACAAAGGCGTACAGCGGGAGCAATGGAACATTCAATCTTTGAAGCGCGGCGGTTGATAGAAGGAAGGTGAAACCGCTCAACGTGACGGCGAACGGCCAGCGAAAACGCCTGGCACTCCAACTATACGCGAGAGAGAAGGCTACCTGAGAGATTGTCCCGCTCAATATTCCAACGGACGCCGCCGATGCAAACGCCGCGCCGTGGCTGAGCGCCAGA
>CAYYCF010000080.1:0-5602 GCA_964470235.1 uncultured Anaerolineales bacterium
CGCGTCGTCGAACAACTGCAAAGCGCGCGCAACTTCTGGCTGGTCACCGTGCGGCCGGATGGGCGGCCTCATGCCGTGCCGGTGTGGGGCGTGTGGGTGGACGGCACATTGCACTTCGGCATGGGACGATTCACGCGCAAAGCGCACAATCTGACACAGAATCCCAACGTCGTCGTGCATCTCGACAGCGGTGATGACGTAGTCATCATCGAAGGTGTGGCTGCTGAAGTGACCGACGCCGCTTTGCAAACACGGATTGATGATGCTTACGAGGCCAAATACAACATCCGGCACGGCACGCCCGTTTTTGCCTTGCGCCCGGCGGTTGTGTTTGCGTGGGGCGCCGATTACCCGAAAAGCACAACACGCTGGGTTTTCTATTCCGAAACTTAACTTACCAACTGCTTCAAAATCCCCTCCGGTACTTGCGCCCGCAACTGCGGATGTGCTTCGAGCAAGCGCGCAATGTCGGCTAAATCCTTCTGCCGTTTGCTTGCCCGGCGTTCGGCGTCTTGCGCCGCCCACACTTTGCCCTTCAACACATCTTCCACTGCTGCAACCGGCAAACTCAACCCTAACACCTCGCGGCGCGTTGCGCGCTCGACAAAATCAAAATAGCGCGGATCAGTTTGAATCTGAACGCGTAAGTCAGAGCCGGCCATTGACACATTCAAGCTATGTGGAAAACGCTCCAACTTGAACACGCCCTTCATCAGCAACTCGACCGTCTCAATCTGATCAAGGCCCACAGTGAGATCAAGATCGAGGCTGACTAGCGGTTCGGCATAAGCATTGACTGCTTGCCCGCCGATGACGCAATAGAAAATTTTGCGCTCGTTCAACAGGGCAACTAACTTGTCGAGAAAGTTTGACTGATCCACAATGATCGTTTTCCAAAAAGCAAGTGCCTGCATTGCAAGCTACCTTTCCAATTTCACAAACACCCTCTTCCCCACTTGCAGTAATCCTGCGCTCGCCAACGCATTCACATCCGCCACCGTCTGCCCGTCAAGCTTCACCCCGCCCTGCTCGATCAGCCGCCGCGCTTCATTCTTGCTCTTCACCAGGTCATTCGCGGCCAAGAAATCCACCAGCTTCGGCGAACCATTCAATTGGATCGTCGGCACATCGTCGGGCGTGCCGCCTTTTTGAAACACCGTGCGAAAGCGCTCCTGCGCCGCCTCCGCCGCCCCATCGCCGTAAAACGACGACACCAGTTCCCAGGCCAGCATCATCTTCACGTCGCGCGGGTGCGCGCCGGATTGCAGACTCGATTCCACTCCGGCGATCTTGTCCGGCGTCCAGCGCGTAGCCAGACGGAAGAATTTTGGCATGGCCACGTCCGGCACGCTCATCACCTTGCCGTACATGTCTTCGGCGGTGGTGTTCAGCGGGATGTGATTGCCCAAACTCTTGGACATCTTCACCACGCCGTCGGTGCCGGGCAGAATGCCCATGATGATCGCCACTTGCGGCCTCTGGCCGAAGGCCTCCTGCAGTTTGCGCCCGGCGGTGACGATGTTGAACAATTGATCCGTGCCGCCCACCTGCACGTCCGTTCGTTGAGCCACCGCGTCGTAGCCCTGCATCAGCGCGTAAAACGTTTCCTGCAAAAAGATCGGCTCGCCTTTGCGCCAACGTTTGGCAAAATTCTCGCGATCCAAGAACTGCTGGAGCGTAAAACTTTGCCCTAACTTGATCACGTCCAGCAATTTGAGATCGGCCAGCCATTCGCCGTTGTGCCGGATGCGCGTCTTCTTTGGATCGAGAATGCGAAAGGCCTGCCCGGCGTACGTCTCCGAATTGCGATTCACTTCGGCCGGCGTCAGCACCGGGCGCGTCTTGTCTTTGTCCGAGGGATCGCCCACCAGCGAGGTGTACGAGCCGATGAGAAACGTCACCTCATGCCCCAATTCTTGGAACTGGCGCAGTTTGCGCATGGTGATGGTATGGCCTAAGTGCAAGTCGGCGGTGCGCGGGTCGTAGCCGCAGTACACTTTCAGCGGGCGGCCTTCGGCCAGCTTGGCCCGCAGTTCGTTCTCCATCGCCTGGGCAAGATTCGCGTCGCCGTATTCGGTGCCCTGCAAGAGAAGGGCGAGTTGTTGATCGAGGGTAAGGGCGGCCATGTTAGTTTATGACACAAATTTCAGAGGAAATCGTTCCGGGTTATCCAGCGCTTCCAATTCAATATCGGCATCCAATTCCGGCCAGTGAAACTGCGCTGGGCCAATGCGCCGCAGATTGTAGATTTGCCCAATGGTTGCCGACTTGAAGATCGGATAATCGTCAAAAGGGACGAAATACTCCCGGTCGTCAACTAGCAGCCAGAAACCGAACGGGCGGTAAATGGTCGGCATAATATTTCCGTCGTAGAGCGATTATACTAGACATCCTCAGAACATTGGATCAAGAGAATTGAGCGGATCGTGATCGGTTCAATTCTCTTGATCCGTTGTTCCCAACTCGCCCCCCGCCCCATTTTGCTTTATAATCCCCGCCAATCTGTAATTGGGAGCAACAATGACAACGAAGAAGTCCGTGAGCAAGAAAACTGTGACCAAAACCAAACCGACACCGCGCGCGGCGGCCAAAAGCAAGAAGGGGCTGACCGGCGCCGAGATACGCCAGACGTTCCTCGACTACTTCGCCGCGCGCAAACACACCATCGTGCCGTCCATGTCGCTCGTGCCTGGAGACGATCCAACACTGCTGTTCACCAACTCCGGCATGGTGCAATTCAAAGATGTGTTCCTGGGCGTTGGCGCGCGGCCTTACACCCGCGCCGTCGATTCACAGAAGTGTATGCGCGTCGCCGGAAAGCACAACGATCTCGACGACGTGGGCCGCGACGACTCGCATCACACGTTCTTTGAAATGCTCGGCAACTGGTCGTTTGGCGATTACTACAAGGAGAACGCGATTGAGTGGGCTTGGGATTTGCTCACCAACGTATGGGGGTTGCCCAAAGATCGGTTATGGGCGACGTGCTTCGAGGACGAACAAAACGTGATCCCGCGCGACGACGAGGCCGCCGACAATTGGCGGGCGCAGCCCGGATTCGATCCGGCGCACTTGCTTTTCTTCGGGCGCAAAGAAAATTTTTGGGAAATGGCCGACATCGGACCGTGCGGGCCGGACAGTGAAATCCACTTTGATCGCGGCCCCGAATACTGCGACATGCAGGGCCAGCCCGGCCATGCCTGTCGCGTCAACGGCGAGTGCAAGCGTTTCCTCGAATTGTGGAATCTGGTTTTCATTCAATACAACCGATCCGGCCCGACCGACCTCCAGCCCCTGCCCGCCAAACACGTGGATACCGGGATGGGGTTGGATCGCATCGTTTCGGTCTTGCAGGAAGTCGATTCAAATTACAAAACCGATCTGTTCACGCCCATGCTCGACACGATTCAAAAGATGGCCGGACACACCGACTCCGAGCGAGCGGCCTACTTCACCCCGTACCGCGTCATTGCCGATCACGCCCGGGGCGCGGCCTTCCTCATCGCCGACGGCGTGGTGCCCGGCAACACCGGACGCAACTACGTCACGCGCATGGTCATCCGCCGGGCGGCCAGCTTCGGGCGCAAGATCGGCTTCACCGATCCCTTTCTGGCGCAAGTGGCCGAGACGGTGATCGATCACTACGGCGACGCCTATCCCGAACTGCGGAGAAACAAGAACGCGATTATTCGCACGCTGACTCAAGAGGAACTGCGCTTCCAGCGCACAGTGGAAGTCAGCTTGACGACCCTCGACAGGCTTTTTGGAGAGTTGGCGGCGCACGGCCAAAAGGTACTCAACGGCGGCACGGCCTTCGAGTTGTACAGCACCTTCGGCTTGCCGTTGGAAATTACGCGCGACGTGGCCCGCGAGCGCGGCTTCGAAGTGGACGAGGCCGGATTCCACAGCGCAATGGAGGCGCACAAGGCGGCGTCAGGCGCGGGGCAGGCAATGGGCGAAGCCGGCGAGTCCGTCGAAGTGTATCGCCAGTTGATCGCCGACTTGCAGAGTCAAGGCGGGCTGGGCGCGGAGGTCGAATACAATCCGTACGGCCCGCTGGAAACCGAAGAGACGGTGTTGGCGATTTTGGTGGACGGCAAACGGACGGGCAAAGCGAAGACCGGCAACAAGGTAGAAGTGGTGATCGCCAGCACGCCGTTCTACATTGAGATGGGCGGGCAAGTGAGCGATAGCGGATCGATTGCCTCCTTCCATGACAATAGTGAGGGCGAGCCGGTTTGGGAAATTCGCGTGGACAACGCGGCCAGGCCTCTGGCGGGGTTGGTTGTGCATCAAGGCGAAGTGGTGAGCGGGTCGCCCCAAGAGGGCGACAGAGCCTGGGCCATGGTGGACGAGGAGCGCCGTTGGGACATCATGCGCAATCACACCGCGACTCACCTGCTGCATTCCGAGTTGCGTTTCGTGCTAGGCGACCACGTGCGTCAGGCCGGTTCGCTCGTCGCGCCGGAACGTTTGCGTTTCGATTTCACCCATCACGGCATGATGACGCAGGAAGAAATCGCCGCCATCGCCCGCAACGTCAACGACGCCATCTTGGCGAATTTCCCGGTGCATGTCGGAGTCAAGGCGCGCGAGCAGGCGATTGCCGAAGGGGCGATGGCGCTGTTCGGCGAAAAATACGGCGAGACCGTGCGGACGATCAGCATCGGCGAGCCGAAAGCATTCTCGTACGAATTGTGCGGCGGCACGCATGTCCCCGAAACCGCCGACATCGGCCCGTTCCTGATCACCAGCGAGGGTTCGGTGGGCGCGGGTCTGCGGCGCATCGAGGCGGCTACCGGACGAGCCGCGCTCGAAACGATCCAACAACGGTTGGCCGTGCTCGATTCGGCGGCGGCCTTCCTGGGCGTAAACGCCGATGAAGTGGATCGCAAAGTGCTGTCGGTGATGGACGATCTTCAAAACGCGCAGAGGGAAATTGCAAAACTCCAGCGTGATGCGGCGCAACGCAGTTTTGAAAAATTGCTGACACACGTGAAGGATGTGCGCGGCGTGGCGGTGCTGGCGGCGACGGTCAACGGCGCAAGCGCCGACACCCTGCGTGAAATGACCGATTGGTTCCGGCAAAAGATGCCCAGCGGGGTGGCCGTGTTGGGATCGATCAGCGAAGGCCGCCCCAACTTAATCGCCGCCGTCACCGAGGATTTGGTCGCGCGCGGACTCGACGCGGTTCACATCGTGAAGACGATCGCCAAAATGGTAGGCGGCGGCGGCGGCGGCAAGCCTACGCTGGCGCAGGCGGGGGGCAAAGACCCCACGCGCCTGGCGGAAGCGCTGGCACAGGTGGAGGGTCTGGTGGCCGGGGCGCTAACGGAGTAAGGTATTTTGGGAGTGTGGCGGAGAATGCTGGAATAAAAAAACCCGTTTTCTTGAAGAAAACGGGTTTCTGATTTCGTTACGGCTTGTTTCCTCCGCCGTCCCCACCTTCCCCTCCGCCCTCGTGTTTGGGCGTCTTGGTCGGTTCTGGTATCTCGGTCGGTTTCGACTCGTGAGTCGGCTTCGGTTCGTCGGTCGGTTTTGGCTTGTCAGTCGGCTTCGGTTCGTCCGTCGGTTTTGGCTTGTCAGTCGGCTTCGGTTCGTC
>CAYYCF010000080.1:5702-9659 GCA_964470235.1 uncultured Anaerolineales bacterium
CAGTCGGCTTCGGTTCGTCCGTCGGTTTTGGCTTGTCAGTCGGCTTCGGTTCGTCGGTCGGTTTTGGCTTGTCAGTCGGCTTCGGTTCGTCCGTCGGTTTTGGCTTGTCAGTCGGCTTCGGTTCGTCCGTCGGCTTTGGCTTGTCAGTCGCCTTCGGTTCGCGCGTCGGCTTTGGCTTGTCTGTCGGCTCCGGTTCGCGGGTCGCCGTAGTTCCTTGAGTCGGTTTCGCGAGAGCGCTTGATGCCGAGGTGCCGGTTGGGGCGGGAACGTCAGTCGCGTCGGGCTGGCGAGTCGGTTCGGATGTTTCCGTGAAACGGGCCGGCGTTGCAGTGGCCTGACCGCCGGTAATTGAAATCGAAGCGGTTGCTGTCGCCGCAGTCGCGTCAGTTGGCGCGGGCAGTGCGGACGATTCGGCCTGCTGTTGCCGGACAGCGGTCGCCGCCGGAGAGGCCTCCGGCGCGGCGGGCGGTGGCACGGTGGGAGTAGGTGTTGCCGCCGTCTGCGGCGGGGTCGCCGAGGGCGCGGGCAGTTCGGGGGCTAGAGACAGCGCCGCTTGACTAGCATTGGCCCCCAGCCTGGACCCGTCTTCGGCGAGCGCTTCCGAGATGATGCCAGAATCGAGCGGACGCAATTTGGCCGCGTTCACCGGATCAGCGCCGTAGTCGGCCAACCCTGGCTGATGAATGAACACCTCAAGCGACTCGGAGGCGGGAGAGGCAAAGGCCAGCGCCGTCGAGGCCTGCACGACTATCAAAGCCGTGATCACGGCCACAAAGACGGTTGTCATCCACGAAGTAGCTTCTCTCAACTTTGACCTCGACGTTGCATAGCGTTTGACTTCCAAATCATTTTACCACCAATGGAGTAGATGCGATAAACCTGAGTACTAGCGTAGTTTTACCGAGGGGCGGGGGCGAGCCGGCTCAGTTCGGTCTCGCTCAATCCGAATTCGCCGCGAAGCTCGTCGGCGGCCAAATCGAAGTTTTCCGAAGCGCGATTGATCCAACGCGAAACAGTTGACCGACTGACTCCGACGGCGGAGACAATGGCCCGTGCAGAGAAACCCCGGCAGTGTAGAAACATCGCTTCCAAGAACTGGCGACGGCGTATCCGGCCAAGCCAGTCGTGGCGGTGATCCTTCATGGAAAAGACACCCAGTACGCCATAGACGCGGACGCGCTTCCTTTTGCCTTTAAGGGCGATCTTGCCGTGATCGACGACCACCAGATCGGTCAGTTCGCTCAAGGCCTGGAGAGACGCATCCGTGATCAATACGTTGGTTTCCGGGAATTGGGTCGTCAAGCTCTGCACGCGCGAAGCGACGTTGACGGTGTCGCCGATGACGGTGTATTCGAAGCGTTCCTCCGAGCCGATGTTGCCCGTTACCACTTCTCCCGTGTTGATGCCGATGCCGATCCGGATCGGCGCATCGCCGTTTTGCGCGCGGCGGGCGTTGAACTCGGCCAATTGAATGCTGATGGCCAGCGCCGCGCGGAGGGCCTTGCGCGCCGATTCTGCGGGCGGCACGGCCACGGGCGCGCCAAAAATCGCCAATAGGCTGTCGCCGCCGAACTTGTTCACAAACCCGCCGGCCTCGCGGATCACGCCGGTGACGACGGCAAAATAGCTGTTCAGCAGCGTCACCACTTCCGGCGGGCTGTATTGTTCCGAAAAGGTAGTGAAATTGCGGATGTCGGCGAATAACACGGTGACGATTTTCACTTCGCCGCCCAACCCGATCTGGCCGTCGAGCATAGCCTCGCGGACCTCTTCCGAGACCACCCGCCCGAAAATCTCGCGCATCACTTCACGCTGTCGCAACTCTTGCGCCATCTGATTGAACCGGCGACCGAGCAAGCCCAGTTCGTCCCGCGCCATGCCCGTTACTTTCACATCAAAGTGGCCCTGCGCCACTTCCGCCGAGGCGCGCACCAGATCGAACACCGGGATGGCGATCACCTGCGCCACCACCACGCCCAGTCCGATCACGGCCAGCACGCCGAGAGTAAACCAGACTCCCAACTCCAACGGACTCAGTTCGTCGTTTTCAGTCACGAGCGAGCGCGGCAGGGACACGCCCAGAAGCCAGCCCGATGGTTCGCCGCGCAGAACCAACGGCCCGAGCGCTTCGCTGTATTCGCGAGTGCCGAGCGTGTACAGGCGGCTCTGCAGTCGGTTGGCGCCGCCCGCCGCGACGGCCGCCATCACATCTGCGCCCAGAATCGGCGTTCGAAAACCGCCGCTGAACGTTGTCGCCGCCAGTTGCCCGTCCGGGGCGAAAACTGAAATGTTGGCGAGCGAACTGCTCGCTGCGGTCTCCAAAACATTGGGCAGGGGCGCGCCGACCAGCACCGCGCCCACCAACTGTTCGCCCTCCTTCACCGGCCCAACCGTGTAAAGAGCGGCCACGCCCGCCGTCTCGACGACGGCCACGTACTTGTCGCCCAAGGTGTCGCTTGCGCCGGAGAGCACGCGCTGAACGACGGGCCACGAGGCAAAGTCGGTAACGGGTTCATTTTCGGCGGACGCGGATTGAAAACTGTAAAGCAGTTGGCCGCGGGCGTCGAGAACATGCACCGATGCCAGTCTGGAATTGGCGGCAATGGGGCGCACGAGCGTTTCCAGCGCCCCCTTATCACGACTTATTACCGCCTGCGACACGCCGTCGGTGCGCGCGACAGCACGCTCGGCCGCCAATTGATTGCTTTCAAACTGGAACAAAGCATCGCTGGCCGTGGCATAGCTGTCTACCAACTGCCCGCGAAACCGGTCCTGCAACGTCTTGGCAAAAGATTGGCTGACCAACCAGGTCGCCAGACCCGCCAGCAAGATGGCGACGACGAGATAGGGAATCGTTATCTTGAACCGCAGAGGAATTGACAGGAGCGGCGCGACGAGGCGCGACAAAGCGTTAGGTTTAGACGGCGCAGGCATAAGATGGTGGCGGCCTCCCGAGAGCCGAAGGGACGCGCCGCTAACGCGATTATAGTACAAATAAGCAAATGACTTGACACATAGACATTTTTCGATATAATGTCTAGTGTACATAGACAGTTATCTATATGCCAGTCGTCAAAAAGTTGACCTGGGTCAATCCGGTTGAATTCGCCAAAGCTATTGCCGACGACACGCGCCAGAAAATCATGGCCTTGTGTTGTTGCGAGTGGATTTCGGTGGGTGACATCGTGGAAAAGACCAACGTCTCCCAGCCGACCGTGTCCCATCATCTTGCCATTCTGCGCGATGCCGGACTGGTTAACGTCCGCCACGAAGGCAAGCAGACTTTTTACTCGCTCAATCAAGAGCGCATGGCCTTTTGTTGCGGTCAATTGATGGTAAAGTTCGCGCCGGAAGAGGAAATGACCGAAGCCGTCAAACAATCAGGGAGACCCATATGACCCAAACCCCTACCCCCATTCACGCCGCCGTGCGCGAGCATTACGCGGAGCGCGCCCGCGCGTCCGATTCGGGCTGTGGCCCGAGCGATTGTTGCAGCGGCAGCACTCAGTACGACGAAAAGCTGATCACCGATCTGCCGACAGAGATCGCCAACTTCTCGCTGGGCTGCGGCGATCCAATCACGCTGGCCGCGCTGAAACCCGGCGAAACGGTTCTCGACCTCGGTTCCGGCGGCGGGCTGGATTGTTTCCTGGCCGCAAAGCAGGTCGGCGCGGCCGGGCGCGTCATCGGCGTGGACATGACGCCGGAGATGCTGGAGAAGGCGCGGGGTAACGCAGCGCGGCTAAACGCGGCCAACGTTGAATTTCGTGAAGGCTATCTGGAGAATTTGCCGGTAGATGACTCCAGCGTGGACGTGGTGATCTCGAACTGCGTGATCAACCTTTCGCCCGACAAATCAAAAGTGTTCCGCGAAATATTTCGGACGCTGAAGCCAGGTGGCCGCGTGGCCGTTTCCGATATTGTGACGAAGGGACCGATGGCTCCGCTGGTGGCCAA
>CAYYCF010000081.1:0-3616 GCA_964470235.1 uncultured Anaerolineales bacterium
ATCGCGGAGCTGGGCCGGCGGCAGGGGGCGAAGTTGGTCGGGTCGTCGTACAACGAGCCGTTGATCACGTCCGAGTGGGCGGTGGCCGTGTTCAAAGAGGCGGCCAAGTTCGGGATGAAGGGCGTGTACGTTTCCAACGGCAACGTCACGCGCGAAGCGCTTGAATTCATCCGCCCGCACGTGATCGGTTACAAAATCGATCTCAAGACGATGAGCGACAAAAATTACCGCAAGCTCGGCGCGGTTTTGCAGAACGTGTTGGACGGAATCAAGCTGGCGAAAGAGATGGGTTTGTGGGTCGAGGTGGTCACGCTCACGATCCCCGGCTTCAACGACGACACTGCCGAACTGATGGACGCGGCGCGCTTTATCGCTTCGGTGTCGCCGGATATTCCGTGGCACGTCACCGCGTTCCACAAAGACTACAAGATGACCGGGCCGGACAACACCACCGTGCAAACGCTCGTCCGCGCCGCGGAGATCGGGCAAGAGGCGGGGTTGAAGTTTGTGTACGCCGGCAACTTGCCGGGGCAAGTGGGCGACTACGAAAACACTTATTGCCCCAAGTGCCGCCATTTGCTGATTGGGCGTTTGGGTTACGCGATTCGCGACTACCGGATTACGGACGACGGCACGTGCCCGCATTGCAGCGATCCGGTGCCGGGCATTTGGCCCAAGCGATCCGAAGTGCGGCTGGGGACGGCGTTTGATTTATATCGGCGAGCGCCGAGGAGAGTGAGATTGTGATCGGCAATGCGTGATGCGTGATAGAATCCCGTCTCACCACGTTTCACGCATTACGCGTCACGGCTTGGACTGATCTATGTCTGAAGACTCGCTTAACGGCTACACCAAAATTCTCCTCACTTACGATATCATTCCTGAAACGCAGGACAGCTACTTTCAATTCATGCTGGGCGAGCTGGTGCCGGCAGCGCAAAAAATGGGGCTGGGCATGGCCGAAGCCTGGCACACCGCGGTGGGTAACTATCCGGTGCGGCTGGTGACGTTCGTCGGCGAGTCTCGCGAAAGTGTAGATCGTACTATGGAGGGCGAGCAGTGGGAGGAGTTGGAGTCTCGCCTACAGCGGTACGTTACCAATTACACGCGGCGTGTGGTTCCTTTCCGCAACCGCTTCCAATTCTAACGACTCGCGGCGCGACGCTGGCCGTCTTATTTGCGGAGACTCCAAACGATGCAAGATTTCGAAAAACTGGGCCTATTTTACATGGGCCGCGAATACGATCTCAAAAAAGGCAAGCTAAAAGAAAATCTGGTGCTATACGACTCGAAAGACCTGGTGACGCATGCCGTGTGCGTGGGCATGACCGGCAGCGGCAAGACCGGCCTGTGCATGGCCCTGCTCGAAGAAGCGGCCATCGATTCCATCCCGGCCATTGTCATCGACCCGAAAGGCGACTTAACCAACTTGTTGCTTACCTTTCCGCAGTTGCGCGGCGAGGATTTTGCGCCGTGGATCAACGAGGACGATGCGCGTAAGAAAGGCCTCGGGCCACAAGAGTACGGCGCACAGCAAGCCGAGATGTGGAAGGCGGGGCTGGCCGACTGGGGCCAGAGCGGCGAGCGCATCCAGCGCCTGCGCGATGCGGTGGAGCTGACGGTTTACACGCCGGGGAGCAGCGCGGGTGTGCCGGTATCCATCCTCAAGTCGTTTGCCGCGCCCGATGCCTCCACGCTGGAAGACGGCGAACTGCTGCGCGAGCGTATCGGCACCATGGCCACCAGCCTGCTCGGCCTGATGGGCATTGACGCCGATCCTATTCAAAGCCGCGAGCACATTCTGCTCTCCAACATTATCGCTTGGGCGTGGCGCAAGGGGCAAGACCTCGATCTGGCCGCGCTCATTCAATACATTCAAAATCCGCCGCTGACCAAAATTGGCGTGCTGGATCTGGAAATGTTCTATCCGTCGAAGGATCGCTTCGAGTTGGTGATGGCGCTGAACAACCTGCTGGCCTCGCCGGGTTTCAGCGCCTGGCTGGAAGGCGATCCGCTGGACATCAATCAAATTCTGTACACGGCCGGCGGCAGGCCGCGCATTGCCATCTTCTCAATTGCCCACCTCAGCGACGCGGAGCGCATGTTCTTTGTTTCGCTGCTACTCAACCAAACGCTGGGCTGGATGCGCGGGCAATCGGGCACCACCAGCCTGCGCGCGCTGCTGTACATGGACGAAATCTTCGGCTACTTTCCGCCCACGGCCAACCCGCCCTCCAAAAAGCCGCTGCTCACGCTGCTCAAGCAAGCGCGCGCGTTCGGGCTGGGCATACTGCTGGCCACGCAGAACCCGGTGGACCTCGACTACAAAGGCTTGTCGAACGCCGGCACGTGGTTGATCGGCCGCCTGCAAACAGAGCGCGACAAAGCGCGCGTGCTGGAAGGGCTCGAAGGGGCGTCGGCCAGCGCCGGGAGCAAGTTCGACCGCGGGGCGATGGAGCAAACCCTGGCCGGGCTGGGCAACCGTATCTTTTTGATGAACAACACGCACGAGGATGCGCCCGTGATTCTGCAAACGCGCTGGGCGCTTTCGTATTTGCGCGGGCCGCTGACGCGCAGCCAGATCAAGACGTTGATGGACCCGATCAAAGCCGCGCGCGAGTCGGCGGCTCCCGCCGGGCGGAGGGGCGCGGCCACCGGATTGGCGGCCGCGCCAGCTGCCACCGCAATGGCTGGCGGGTCCCCGGCGGCGCGGCCTTCCCTTCCGTCCGAAGTGCCGCAGTTCTTTATCCCCGCCCGTGGACGCGCCCTGCATGACAGTTCGCTGTTGTATCGCCCGATGGTGTTGGGCGCGGCCAAAGTGAATTTTGTGGACGCCAAGACCAAAGTGGACGTGACTCAGGACGTGGTGTCGCTGACGGCGGTGACCGACGAGGCCGTGCCGGTGACGTGGGAGGACGCGCGCGACGCGGCAGTGGCCGTCAGCGATCTGGAAAAGAGTCCGCAGGAGGGTGCAAAGTTTGCCGACCTGCCCTCGGCGGCGGGCAAGGCCAAGAATTACGCGGCGTGGAGTAAGAGTCTCGTGGCGTGGCTGTACGGCACGCAGAAGCTGGATTTGTTGCGAAGCGGCAGCACGGGTCTTTTCTCGCAGCAGGGCGAGTCGGAGCGCGACTTCCGCGTGCGTTTGCAGCAATCGGCGCGCGAACGGCGCGATGCGGCGGCGGAAGAACTGCGCAAGAAATACGCCGCCAAACAGGCCGCGCTACAGGAACGCCGCCGCGTGGCTCAGCAAAAAGTGGGGCGCGAGGCCGATCAAGCCAAACAGGCGCAACTGCAAACGGCCATTTCGGTCGGCACCACCCTGCTCAGTGCGTTCGTAGGGCGCAAGGCGGTGAGCGCCTCCACGTTGGGCAGGGCCTCCACGGCAGTGCGCGGCGTGGGCCGCTCGATGAAAGAGCATCAGGACATTGGCCGGGCCGAAGACACGGTAGAGGCGGTTGATCAGCGGTTGGCTGATCTGGAAGCGGAGCTGCGGGCCGATATGGATGCGCTAGAGGCCAAGCTCGACGCGCAGACCGAGCAGTTGGAAACCATCAGCATCAAGCCCAAGAAGACTAACATCGCGGTGCAGTTGGTGGCGCTGGCGTGGGCGCCGTTC